>CAJWRL010000098.1 GCA_913046125.1 uncultured Gammaproteobacteria bacterium | reverse complement strand
CACATATATTTAAGTAATCTATGAATATTATATCAGGTTTGAAAGATTTTTTCAACGATAATTCATTTAATAATGTTTTAAAATGACCACTATGAGCACCTGCTGTAGGATACTCTTTAATAATTAATTGACCTTGAGTCTTCTTAGATACATCAGTAACTTTGTTCTCAAACATCAATTTTGGAAGATCTGATAAATTTTGAATAGATACGTCTAATAAGTTTGCATCAATTCTTTCAGCAATTTTCTCCTCTGCCATTTCCATTGTAATGTAGAGTACGTTGCGTCCTTGGAGCAACACGGAGCTAGCAACATGGCACATGAATAAAGACTTCCCGACACCCGTACCAGCAAGTGCGATGTTAAGAGTCTTATTAGGTAAACCACCTTTGGTAATTTTGTTAAAATATTCAAGATCAAACGGGATCTTCTCTTCCTTCTTATGATAGAAGTCATATCTTTCTTCGTAGTTTAGTAAGTAATCATGTCCAATATTATTGTCAAATGAAACTGATAAAGCATCTGATAGGATATTTGGGATTGCATCACGAGTTTTCTTTTCATCATTACCATCAGCAATATGAATTGATTCCATCAAAGCAAGATAAATCGCACGATCACGACACCACTTTTCAGTAGTATCCAGTAACCATTGATAGTCAACAACAGATTCTTTAAGGTTTTGATTTATCTCTAGAATCTCTTTTGCTTCCGAATCAGTTAAGTCTGTTCGATTTTCAACCTCAATATTTAGTGCTTCTATTGTTATGGAAGATCCATACTTTACAATAAAAGATACAATCTCTTCAAATATTATTTTTTCCTTTCGATCTTCAAAAAAATCAGGTTGAATAAATGGGATTACTTTACGAGAATACTCCTCACTAAATATCAAGTTTTGAAGAATAGTAGTCTCAATTCTTTCCATTAAGATACCAACCCTTTAAATAAAATTTCATAATTAAAATTAAGTTCCATAGCTAATGTATACCTATCAATACGAGAGGGTGATGTGGGTGCGGTGTGTTCCATAGATCCTGGAAAAATAATCAGACTATTTAATTCAGTTTCAATAAATTTATCTCTGAATAAGGTTCCGCAATTAAATGGACTCATATAGTATACCATACTATAATGGGATAAATGAATGTGCCAATTTAAATCTTCATCTTTCCCATTTGTCCAATTAACCCAAGCATTTTTAATATCAAACTTATGATTTATAACATGTTCCATATGTTGTAACATACAATCAAAAATTGATTTTAATTTGGGAACAGTATGAAGTATTCCAAGTGTTTGTTTGCCAGGAAAATCATCTCCTAAATCAAGAAGTAAAAGTTTACTTGTTTCTAATAATTCTTCTCTCTGTTCATCAGTAAGAATATTTTTAACTAAAAATATATTTTTACTAATCTGTTCCATAAGAAAAATGCTTTTGAGCAATAGTGTCAAGTTTCTTCATTATATCATCTGTGAAATACTGTGTTGGATTTTTTAGTATTTCTTTACCATATATTTTCTTACCATTAATTTCATATCTACCTGCAGTGTTCTTCCACAAACCACCAAGTTCCCCTAGTTCAAGGAGACCGTAGTATCTATCAAGTCCTCTCTCATCATAGTAGAGTCTTATTTCGACTTGTTGGTTTTCTCTGCTAAGTCTTGATTTAACCGTCTTAGCTTTAATAATGTTTCCAACAATTTCTGTCTTATCCTTTTCCTTTTTTTTGCCGAGATAAATGATTGTACTCGCGGCATACTTGAGCCCAGAGCCGCCTCCCATTTCTTTAGTCGGGACATAAGATCCGATAACATCGTAAGTGTGATTTGTAACTATAAGTGGTATGTTTGCTTGACCAAGTTTAAGAGTGAGCATACGGAATGCTCCTTTTACAAGTTGTGATTTGGTCATATCACGGACTTGCTTATCATTCAACGCATCAGTAATTTCTTTATCCGTTGAAAGCATGCCTAATGAATCCAATACAAACATACAGGGTTTGCGATTTTCTTCATCTGTCTTAAGGTATATATCTACTGCCTTAAGTGCTTTACTACGAAACTCTTCAACTGTTACAACATTTACAACAACAAGTCT
>CAJWRL010000097.1 GCA_913046125.1 uncultured Gammaproteobacteria bacterium | reverse complement strand
GGAAATTTTGTCCTTAATATTCGCTTTCAGTTCTCTTTCTTGCATCGATAAAAATGATGTTTAATGAATCATGCTAATGTTTCTACATGAGACTCATTATACATCTTTTTATACTGTTGATTATACCGGTACTTACCCACGCTGACCCTAAATATGATGATTCATGTTTGTATCAATTTGAGTCTGAATATTATGGTGAAACTCGACAGCGATTGACAGTTGTTAAAAATCACAAAATCGGCAATTTCATTATCAACTTTTATGGGACACCTATTTGGAGCGATATGTATCCGCATAGTGAAGGATGCAATTCTGATGATGGGAAGATTCTAATCTATGATAAAGAGAGTCAAAAGCCTCTATATCACAAATCAGACATAGGCTTTAATTTTGAAATTTTTACTGAGGATAATAAGATTGAAAAATATACAAATATTTTCTCACAAAGCGATGAAATGGATTTTATTATCAAGCATGGCTATATGGCTAATTGTGGTGGATGCTATTCCGTATTATTTTTTAAGACAGAGCCTGAATTTATATATTTAGGCGAATTAGTCTTTAATCCAGCAAAGTATGAAGGATTACCTAGTTATAGGGAACATAACAGTGAAGGCAATTTGGTAAAAGAACATGTTATTCTTGACCCAAAGGATGAATGGTTTAACCCAAGAAGTTATTATAAACGGTAATATAGATTGAAAAGAATTCTGACATATTTTTCTTTGATTATCTCACTTCTTCTTGTGACTTTTTCAATTGCCTTTTCATATCAAAAACCTCTTTCAGATTTATTCCCAAAAGAGGGCGATCATTATTTTAATCACTTCACACTGCGTGGAGAAGGCTTTACTTGCGAAACAAATGATAGCTTTATCGAAGTTAAATACCTTGATGATAATGCTAAACACATTGGAATTATTTTAAATGAATGGAAAGATCATAAGAAAGGGGGATCTCCTTTATTTACTGTAAATTCAAAAACAGGAGTCTTACAACAGCTCCGAGGCGGCACAGGTGTTTGTTGGAGCCAAACTTTTGTCTACCTTAAGGACGGCAAAGAAATGATACTTAATGAAAAAAGCAAATGCGGCCCAGGAATGACTGACTATGAAACATATGAAATAAATACTGTTGGAGGAGTAGGTATAATAAATAGTTATAGTGAGAGTAAAAAAAACTGCTTTGAGCATGCTTATCTAAAAAAACCGCTTGCATCTAATAAAGAAACTATTCGTTTCGACTTTAAGTACGATATAACAAATCCGATTGAGAATTTTAATTTTTGGGGTTGGTTTACACCTAACGCAAGCGGCGGCTTAAGCTACTTGAGCGGTTCTGCAAAAATGCATTTTAAAATAAAAGATGATTATGATTACAAATATGCAACGATTGAAATTTCAGAAAATTTTGCTCTTCCTCCTCTTCAAGGAAAATGCGTAGAGCTTTATGATGATAATTTTCAAGGTGAGTGCAAGATACAATCGCCAGTCTGGATTGATCCAGCTGATAATGATTTAACAAAATATGCGCCTGTTAGAGTTTTTGATATCGATTTTGACGGTGATGATGAAATTATTATTGGAACAATTGATGGCAATCGATGGTGGCATGAATATCAAATATATGAATTAGAAAATACAGAAAAAACTTTGAAGGCTGTTCCTACGATTTCTTTTCGAGGTGATGCTGTTATCGATAATGATAATAAGACTTTAACCAGTTTATTATCGTCAAGTGCATGTGGACTAATCACAACTACTTACAAATCTGATGGTGAAGGTTTTCAAATGGTGAAAAGGGTAGAATTAGACCAATTTAATTGGCCAGATGATATGAGTTGTATAGAGAGAACTTATGAGGGGATATCAGAAGACAACCTTATTCTTGTTAGCGAAGAAAAGAGATAGACTCTCTAAGACTTACAGAGACTCGTACAGAGTCATTTGAAACTCTTGAATCTCACAGACTCAGATAAAAAAATCCTTCTCTATGAGTCTCTATGACTCTTAAAACTGGTTAACATCTAAAGCACAGATTTTCTGTCTCTATTACCTATAGATATCCCCCATAGGGGTAGTGGCCCATACCTCCATGATTCTTGGCACAGTATTGGCACAATGCGCTTGTAAAAGAGGGCAAATCCTGCAATTATTTATTGAGGCTTATACAGAGTGAATATCAGAAAAGGGCAGGGTTTCGCTATTTAGTAAATTAAATGGTGCCGACTGAGGGACT
>CAJWRL010000096.1 GCA_913046125.1 uncultured Gammaproteobacteria bacterium | reverse complement strand
TAAATTAAATTGGATGTAGGTCAGGGATATATTTTTAATGTAAAGAAAAAAGTTTTTGATCAAAAAAGATCCAATTAAAGTGTAACATAAGACTTTTAATGATTCTATTGCTGTACTTCTAAGTATTAGTTCATTCGTCCAATATTTAAGTTGATCATTAAGACTTACTTTAGAACTAGCTAAAATGTTTTGATTCATTATTAGTTCATCAAAATCAGTTAGAATGTTATTAAACAGCGTTGCTGTTAGCCAGACTGATAACCCATTAAATGCAACATAAATAAAAGCTGATAATGATGATAGTACAAGAAAAGGCCAATAACCAGATACCAGCTTATAAAGTCTTTTGTAAATAGATCTATCCATTAATAATTAAGTAAAATATTTTCTATTAAATAATAGTTTAGTATAAATAAACGATATATGCAGGCTATTAAATAAATTAAAGGTCTAGACTCAAAGATACCGGACAATGGTCTGAACCCATTACATCTTGATGAATTTCTGCATCTTTACACAGTTCTGCAAGGTCTGAATTAACAAAAAAATAATCAATACGCCAGCCAACATTCCTTGCTCTTGCACCCATTCTATAGGACCACCAAGAATAACGATCCGGCTCATCATGAAAAAGCCTAAAAGTATCAACCCAACCATCTTCAACATACTCATCTAGCTTTTCTCTTTCAATAGGCATAAAACCAGAAGTGTTTATATTTTCTTTTGGCCTAGCTAAATCAATAGGGTGATGAGCTGTATTCCAATCACCAGCAACAATAACATTGTTACCAGATTCTACTTGTTCATTTATCATAGGAAGTAGGTCATCATAGAAATCTAATTTATATTTTAGGCGAATGTCATCTTTTTGCCCATTTGGGAAATATATATTGTAGAGCAAAAAATCATCATGTTCTGTTAGAAGCACTCTGCCCTCCACATCATACTTATCAATACCTAACCCTTCCTGCACATATAAAGGTTCATTCTTACAAAATGTTGCAACTCCACTATAGCCACGTCTTTCTCCTGAATGCCAATATGCATTATAGCCATGGTCCTTCAAGATTTCAGAACCCAATTGATCCACATGGGCTTTAGTTTCCTGAATACACAAAATATCTGGTGACTCGTGTTCCAGCCACTCAAAAAGCCCTTTTTTAGTCGCAGCTCTTACTCCATTAACATTCCATGAAAATAATCTCATTTTTTCTCACTTTTTTTTAATTTTTTAATACTATGTTCTAATTTTTTTATAATAGCATCTCTATTCGTAATTATACTCTCATCGATATTTAATAAAAAGCCATCATCCTCTACCATAATTTCTGAATTTTGGGTACCTTGTGATAAACCCTCTACAATAAAAGTTTTAACAGGGTGTAATTTACCTTTTACTTTGACTTCATTGGAAGGTTTGCAAGTAATCTCATCTTTGATAATATTATATGTGTTTTCAGAAATTAGTATACTATTTGAACCTGCTAACCCTTCTAACCTTGAAGCCAGGTTTACTCCATTACCAAGAACAGTATAATCTAACCTGTCTTTCGAACCAAAGTTCCCTACAGTACATATGTCAGAGTGTATTCCTATCCTTATTGATAGCTCATCTGAAATACCTTGATCTCTCCACTTCTTTTTAATTACTTTTAATTTAGAGAGCATTTCCACTGCCATTCTAACACACGAAACTGCATCTTTTTTTATACCAGCGGTTTTAGGATCTCCAAAAAATATCATAATTGCGTCGCCAATATATTTATCAACTGTGCCTCCATATTTAATGGCAATATTTGTCATTTCAGTTAGATAATCAGCAATGAGATTTGTAAGCTGCTCAGGCTCTAATTTTTCTGTTAGTAATGTAAAACCCTTAATATCAGAAAAGAAAATAGTTAGGTTTTTTCTACTAGTATTTATCGTTACATCTAGTTCTCCACTAAAGATTGAGTTGAATACTTGAGGGGAAAAATATTTAGATAATTTTTCCAAAATCATTTCCTTTGTTTTAGCCTCACTAATATCTGTACTATACATTAAATAAAATTCAAATTGTGGAGTAAATACAATATCAGAAGAAAATGTTTTCTGGCCAACATAATGTTCAATGTTCTTCAATCCCGAACCGTTAGACTTTTCAATTTTTGATATGATCCACTTATCAATTTTATCTCCCAAAGAAATCCCCCATTCTTTAATTATGAATGAAGCTGCGTCATTGAAGTACTCAAGAATAAATTCTTTATCAAAACGAAGGACTGGGTTTGGATTCTGATCAGGAAATTTTCTTATGAGTTGTTCTGCTGTAACATCAGA
>CAJWRL010000095.1 GCA_913046125.1 uncultured Gammaproteobacteria bacterium | reverse complement strand
AAATAAAAATGATTGCTATTACTGGTGCCGGAGAATATTTAGACACTATTCGTCCCTACGATAAAGTGTTATTAGATAAATTAGAGAATGATCCTTATGTTTTATCATTTCCTACCGCAGCAGGTCTTGAAAGTGAAGAGCGAATACAATATTGGCTTAATTTAGCTGATGAACATTTTGAAAAAGTAGGTGTAGAACACAAATCTATAAAAGCCCTAAATGTAAGCGATTACAATAAACCTGAAACAATAGCTGAAATTGAGAAGGCAAATTTTATATATTTTTCAGGTGGAAACCCAAATCATCTTTTTGAGACTCTTAGCAATTCTTTAGCTTGGGAAAAAATATTAGCTATTCACAATAATGGTGGCATTTTGGCTGGCTGTAGTGCAGGAGCAATGATTATGGGTGAAAAAATGAATAAGGGTAAAGGTTTTGGTTTTTTTAGAAACTCTATGGTTCTACCTCACTGGAATGAAGTGTTGTACAAAGCAATACTTACTTCATCTAAACAAATTCATAAATCTAAATATAAAATTCTTGGTTTAGAAATGAATACGTATCTCGTACTCAATGGTGATAAGTTAGAAATTATTGGAGATCAACAAGTACATATAATGCACAAAAAAGATGAGCAATCATTCAAGAATGGTGACATATTAGAATTATCAGTATTGGATTTTTAAATGTGTGGACGCTATTACTTATCAATTGATCTAGGAAATTTATCATTTATTGATAATCTCAGCGGTTATGATTTTGAAGACAATTTCAATATTGCTCCACAGGCAAGTGTACCTATTGTAATTGATAATAGTTTAGTGAATTGTACATGGGGGTATTATCCTTCTTGGCTAAAGGATCAAAGTAATTCTAAGCCACTGTTTAATACAAGGTTTGAGTCATTGCTTGAAAAGAAAACATTTATTTCTGCTTTCAAAAAAAGTAGATGTTTAGTCCCAATATCTGGTTGGTATGAATGGAAACTCATAGATGATGCAAAACAACCTTTTTTCTTTAAGCATAAAGACAATCAAAATATGTTTGCAGCAGGTTTGTATTGGCAAAGATCAGATGGATCAACAGAGTTTACGATTATTACAACAGCTGCACCATTAGAGATAAATGAGGTACATGACCGATCACCATTAATTCTCGATGACGTATCTATGGGCATTTGGTTATCAGATGATAGCTCAGAGGATATTCATAAAAATATATCACATGATTTTGGACATATAATTGAACACTATCAAGTTACAAGATCAGTAAACAATCCTAAGAACAATAATGCATCACTTATTGAAGAATTTAATGAAGTTCCATTTTAATGAATAGCCAGTCACCAATATATTCACTCAAGTTTACGATTTCTTGGATTATTGTCTACGCTTTAATCGTTTTCACTCTTTTTCAAATTATCAATTTTTTTATAGCTCTTTATCTAGGACTTTGGGTTTTAAATTTAATTATTGAGCTTACAGAGAGATTGTTTCTACGTTTTGGGAAAAGAATAGTTACTGTAGAGAAATAATCATTCTACAAATCTAATTTATACTGCTATATTTTTTTATACGGGAGATTAGCTCAGTCCGGCAGAGCACTTGCTCGACACGCAAGGGGTCACAAGTTCAAATCTTGTATCTCCCACATTTTTTAAGCCTCTAATTTTTCTAAGAATTTTTTCTAATCTAAAATCTTCTTGTGGAGAAAATCTTAATTACTGCGTTGTTTTCAATAATCCCATTTACCAGTATTTCTCACCCACACGAACCGGATCCTTTCACGACTTATATACAAGAAAAATTAATAGAACTTGGTTATTTAGATATTTCTACTGGAGTAAATGATAAAACCACCCAATCAGCAATAAAATTATTTCAATCAAGATCAGGCCTCGTTGTTGATGGCATGGTTGGTGATGAGACATTTACTCAATTAATGCTTAATGAAAAATCTTATGAAAATGATGAAGTAATAATTTCAAATACACAGGATATTACATCTAGTCAAGATATTGAATCACCAAAATGGGATACAGAAACTCCACCGTATGCATCTGAAATAGGAACGCTCTTTAATTTAAACCTCCCATCTGTATCTGACAATGTAGGAATAACATCTTACGAAGTGTATGTGAATGGAGTATTAGCATCTTATGCAAATATATCAGAGGAGAGGCTTTTAGTGACACCAGTGTATGATATGACTTGTTCTGACCAAATAGTTTATGTTATTGCATATGACGCAGCAGGAAATTCATCAAGAAGTCCATACTTTACTATTCCACAAAAGCAACAATGTAATACTTCTTCTGGGTCATCTAGTAGTGTATCTGCTGTATTTTTAGTATCTTTTGGCTCTAGCGGTTCAGGAGATGAATCAGCACAAAGTGTCCATATACGTTCTGGTAACGACGCAGATATATTTATTACGGGATATTTTGAGGGTACGATTAATTTTGGTGGCGGAGATATCACCTCA
>CAJWRL010000094.1 GCA_913046125.1 uncultured Gammaproteobacteria bacterium | reverse complement strand
TCTGCTAATTCTAAATAGTTAGAAAAAGAAATCTTATGCGCTGAGACATTTGTTGGATTAATTTTTAGCCATCTTTTCGAGATCCGGGTTATATCTTTAAACTTCCTCAAGTCCCTGGCTTTATTTATCATTTTTAGAAAATCATCTTCGTCTCTAAAATATTGAATATTTGTACTGAAAGTTTCTATGGCTTCGTCATATTGGTTTTTATGAAGCAATAATTCTACGACTAATTTGTTGTACATTGAGTTATATTTAAAATTGACATTTGTGTCTGAATAGGGTGCGTTAATGTCAGATTTTGATGATTTGGAGTTATCTTGAGTACTACAGGATAGAAGAAAGAGTGATACAAATATCGTGATAAATTTTATATTTCTATTCATAGATGTATAATACCACAAGCTATTATGTTAGTAGGGAATCATAAATGACCATATCAGTTATAGGGCTAAATCATAAATCGGCTAATATAGATATCAGAGAAAAGTTCTCTTTTACAGCTGATAATGCAGCGCTTCTTTTGAGAAGAATAAAAAAGGTTAGAGATATTCTAGAAGTAATAGTAGTCTCAACCTGTAACAGAACAGAGATATATTGTGAGAGCGCTAACGGTTCTGATGACATTAAAAATTGGCTATTATCAGAGAAAGAATACAAGTCATTTGCCAGACACCTGTACGTTCATCAAGAGGAGGATGCTATTGAGCACCTCTTCAAAGTTGTGGCAGGTCTTGATTCTATGGTTATTGGCGAGAGTGAAGTACTAGGGCAGGTAAAGACTGCATATAAAATTGCTCTTGATAATAAATCTATTGACGGAAAATTAAAAAGGCTTTTTGAATACTCTTTTTCTGTAGCGAAAAATGTTAGAACCAATACTGATATAGGCGGAAATGCGATATCGTTCATGTATACATCCATCCTTCTGATAAAGAAAATATTTTCTACAGTTGAAGAAAAGAAATGTTTGCTAATTGGTGCTGGGGAAATGACTGAGCTAGCACTAAAATATTTAAAATCTAATAATGTAAATGATATTACTATCTGCAATAGAAAAGAGGAGAAAGGTAAAAAACTAGCATTAGAAAATTCATGTAGGTACTCTAATTTAAATAACTTATCGACCATTATTCATGATTACGATGTTATAATAACTTCTACCTCAAGCTCTTTACCACTTATAGGAAAAGGTAACGTTGAAAATGCGTTAATTAAAAGAAATAATGATTCAATAGTAATAATCGACCTTGGTGTTCCTAGAGATGTAGAGTCGCAAATAAAAACTCTGGATAATGTATATTTATACACCATTGATGACCTTGGACAAATCATCGAAAAGAATTATAAAATTCGAGAAAAATCTATCAAAGATGCTGAAGAGATAATCAAATTTAAAATCGTGGAATATAAAAATTGGTTATCAGAAAACAACAGTACTGAGATAATTAAAAATTACAGAGAGTATGTCGACGATATTACCAATGGAATAGTCATTAAAGCAAAGAGGATGGCAAAAAATTCAGAAGATATTAATCAAATAATCGACTATGTTTCCGAAACACTCAAGAAAAAACTTGCGCATGAAACCACAATTAAGTTAAAAGAGTTATATCCTAATCTTGACGAGGATAAAATCGAAAAACTTAACAAGCTATTTAAAGAAAACTAATGAATCCTGATTTAAGAGCAAAGCTTGAGAGCAACCTCTCAAGTTATAAAGATATTACTGCGATGTTGAGTACGCCCGAAATATACTCCGATAAAACAAAAATGAAGAGTCTCAATCAAGAACTTACAAAACTTGAGGCTAGCGTTAAGTTATACCAGAAATATTTAGACATAGAGAAATCAATCTCAGGAACAAGAGAATTATTGACAGATGACGACAAAGAGATGATTGCAATTGCAGAAGATGAGTTAAAAAAGTATGAGGTTCAATTAAGAGAAGTAGAGATAAAAATTATTGAAGCAACAGTAGAAAAAGACCCAAATGATTCGAGAGATGTATATATGGAGATTCGTGCGGGCACTGGTGGAGAGGAGGCAGCAATATTTGCAGGAGATCTGTTTAAGATGTATTCGAGATTTTCAGAGAGAAATAAATGGGATATTGAAGTTATAAATAGCAACATCAGTGATCATGGCGGGTTCAAAGAGATAATATTTAAAGTAATTGGAAAAAATGTTTACAGTCTATTAAAATTTGAGTCCGGCACGCATAGGGTTCAAAGAGTGCCAAATACCGAAACACAAGGAAGAGTCCATACATCAGCATCCACAGTTGCTGTGCTACCAATTGTTGAACAAGTTGATGATATTGAAATCAATCCTGCAGATCTAAGGATAGATACCTATAGGGCATCTGGTGCAGGTGGTCAGCACGTAAACAAGACAGACTCGGCTGTGAGAATAACTCATTTGCCAACTGGCATCGTATCAGAATGTCAAGACGATCGCTCCCAACACAAAAATAAAGCCAAGGCACTGGAGTATTTGCAC
This sequence comes from uncultured Gammaproteobacteria bacterium, assembly GCA_913046125.1. Classification (GTDB taxonomy): domain Bacteria; phylum Pseudomonadota; class Gammaproteobacteria; genus CACLCV01. The sequence continues at coordinate 13 of CAJWRL010000094.1, read as the reverse complement.
TCAAGATTATTAT
>CAJWRL010000093.1 GCA_913046125.1 uncultured Gammaproteobacteria bacterium | reverse complement strand
CATAGCTACTTGATATTTTATTAAAGCCAGAGTCTATAGTTTTTATGGAGATAGTCGAGAAACGAACTAGATAAGCTATTAGCAAAAGAAAAAATGTTCCAGATAAAAGATTTTCTGGTGGATAATCTAATACACCTAATATTGCTTTTTCCATATATGAAGTCGGGGTGATTATGCCTACAGCCATGACGACTCCTGGGATAGCATAACCAAGGGAAAATATTTTTATAGACAATGTGGTAAATATGTTTTTTGTGACCCTTGATATAAATGCTATATTGAGTGTAAATAAAACGATAACTATTGCCCCTATTAGAGCGATACTTGCGCTTGATGTAATTAGTTCAAAAATAAACAAAATATTTATTCTGTCTAATGAATAAGATATCCAGTAAAAGATTTGAAAAAATTGTAGAAAAGAGCCAAAAAAAACTATTAAACTACATAAAATTACAAGTTGAGTTTTATTTTTAGGAACTTCTTTTTTTCTCTCATAGATCTTATTTGTTGGATTATCAAATTTTCTCTTACCACGGGACATCTCTTCAAAGTAAATTAGAAAGAATACGAGTGTCAGAAGAATAGAAGATAACCTAAAAGAGCTGACCTCATCACCTAAAACAAACCATGCTCTAAAGATACCAGTTGCAAAAGTTGGCACTCCAAAGTACTCCATAGTTGCGTACTCCGCTAACGTTTCCATGATAACAAAACTAACGCCGGCTACGACGGCGGGTCTTACAATTGGTAAGCCAATTTTGGTAAGCCTCTGATATTTATTTAAACCGAGAGATTTACCAACCTCAAATACACTATAAGAGTGGTTCGCAAATGCTGGCAAGCAAAGTAAGTAAACATATGGGTATAGGCTTATTGTCATTATGAAAATTACCCCATAGATATTCTGAAGATCATATAAATTATAGACATATGGGCCTAGCCCAAAGCAGTATTCCATAACGTTAAACAATATCCCTGAAGTCTCATTTAAGCCCGAATATATATAACCATTTACGTAGGTAGGTATAGCCATAGGCAATATTAGTAGCCATTTAAAAATATTCACACCAGGGAATTCATACATACTAACAATCCATGCCAATGATGTACCAATGATTACTGTGAATGCTGCGACAAAAACAACAATTATTAGTGAATTCAACACATAATCTTGAAGAAGATAAGTTTGTATATGTATCCATACCTCCGAGGAATCAGAAAAAATATTTAAAAAAATAAAAACAACTGGCACCAAGAATATTAATACAAATATCAGTGTTAATGAGTTATTTAAAGAATCAGCTTTATGTGACAAATCGATCTATTTCCATCCAGCTATATCAAAGATCTTTCCGGCCTCATCGTTAAGCCTTCCAAGGCTCGTTAAATTCATATCATCCATTTTAAATGGGTATCCCCAAGACTTTACAATTTCTGATACTTTTATATCTTGTCTAATCGGATATTCATGGTTTTTTCTTGCATAAATTTCTTGTGCCGTATCACTTGCAAGAAATTCTAATAATTGTATTGCATTTGCTTTATTCTTAGCATTTTTTGTTACGAATCCCCCGCTTATATTGATATGTGCACCTCTACTATCTTGATTTGGAAAAAGTACTTTTATTTGTTTTGCATATGATTTCTCTGTTTCTTTTTTTGACGAAATCCATTTACCCAAGTAATACGTATTAGCAATAGTGACGTCACACTTTCCGAGAACAACCGCTGTCATTTGTCCTCTATCATTACCCTTAGGTTCTCTAGAGAAATTACTCACAACACCTTTTGCCCATTCTAATGCCGCTCGTTCTCCTTTATGGAATATCAGTGAGGCAAGTAATGACTGATTATAAATATTACTTGACGACCTAATGCATACGCGGCCAGCGAGATTGTCATCAGCCAAATTCTCATAGTTCATAATTTCTTCTGGTTTGATTGTAGTTGGGTTATACATAATTACTCTTGATCTTACTGACAGACCATACCAATGGCCATCCGTATCTCTCAAGTTTTTAGGTACTAGTTGATTCAATAATTCAGAGTCTATTTTCTGAGAAATATTTTTCAACTTGGCATCATGTAAATTTCCTGCATCAACGGTGATTAAGAGATCAGCGGGACTACTTTCCCCCTCATCTATTATCTTTTTGATGAGCACTTTTGTTTTAGCGGTTAAGATATTTACTTTGATTCCTGTATCATTTTCAAAAATATCAATCAGAGGTCTTATAAGATGTTCCTTTCTAGCAGTATATAAATTCACCTCATCTGCAACAGCACTACTAAAGCAACCCGTTGCAAGAACTGCCGGCAAAACGAGATACGCATATATTGATTTTTTAAACATTGTAAATAAGAATGATTATCATTATTATCAATTTTAACAATGAATTCAAGGAAATTCTTGGACACATTTTAGAGATTAAAAATAATCCACCAATTTCCCAATAGTTGAATACATGCTATAGTTTTCTTTGAATTCTAGTAGGGTAAAAAAATGATAATGTCAGACCTTAAAGGTAAAATATGGATGGACGGAGATTTAC
>CAJWRL010000092.1 GCA_913046125.1 uncultured Gammaproteobacteria bacterium | reverse complement strand
TGAGTGTAACATATTGAAACAAAAAAGGCCCTGTGATCTACAGGGCCTTCTTTTACTTATCTTGTTAGTTATTTATTGTTTGCCTTACAACTCCATAAACTTGTGTAAATGTTTTGGATTTTCTGCGTCAGCAACACAAATCTTTGGCGACTTAGCATCATCACCTGATCCTTCACCAGCAATAACAACGTATATATAATGTCCATCTTGAAACGGACTTTTTAAAATTTCCCTGCTAAAAGCATGATACCACTCATCTGAACCCTTTTCTCTGTGCGGATTACAGCTACTACACTCATCTATATCGTCATCCTGAAAGTTTGATCCTGTTGGCGTTCCATTACTTGTCCCAAAAACTGACACCCATTTTATACCAATAGAATTATCACTAGTGGTAAAGTGATCCAAATCTTGCAATAAATCTGCTAGGTCGGAGTATCCACCGACTCCCATATCAAACTTATCTTGCCCTGGTAATCTACCTCTTCCTTCCCCATTAGACGCCTCTTCATAGAATTTTTTTGCGACTAGTAATATTTTATCCAATTCCTCAACAGATTTGTTTGCTTTACTAACTTCCATTATATTAGAGAACTTGGGAACTGCAGTCATAACAAAAGTAGACATCATTGCTGTAATGACGGCAAATTCTGCTAGTGATTGACCCTTCTTTGATAAGATTCTTGGAAATAATTGGCTAAGTATCTGAATTGAGGTTGGTATATTTAAGGTAAATGTCATTTAACATTACTATTGCAAAGAGCATGCCAAATGTAGTTATATCGCAAATTTTCGTTGTATTTTTGCTGGGATAGTAATTAGCCTTTCTTAGCGCGTGGGATATATTCTATTGTTTAAGATAAGCAAATTGTAACAGAATGATACTGTAACAATATTTAACACTTATGTAACATTACCCTTTTGCCAGAGCCTCATACATATCCCAAATCGGCATAAAAATTGCTAATGCTAGCGATAATATCATTACGCCCATTACAACGGTAATAACAGGTTCTAAAGTCGCGGTAAGCTTTAGCACCCTGTCCTGAACCTCTGCATCTGTCATAGTACCAATTTCACTTAGCATATCATCCATAGCCCCAGCCTCTTCACCAACTTGAATCATTTTTAGGACATGTGCAGGGAACACATCTAGTGTGTGTGCACTGATTGAAATTGCAATTTTTTTCCCCATCTGAACATCATTGTGTACCTTTGATAATCTATCTTCTATAAAAGCATTCCCTACAGTTTTACCCGCAATTTCAAGCGCCTCTAATATTGGCACTCCTGTCCTGTCTAGTGTCTCTAAAACATGGCAAAATCGTGATATAGCTAATTTCTGTGCTATGATGCCGAAAATGGGAAGATCTAGAACCAACTTGTGCCACTGATATAGCCCAGCTTTTGTTTGCAAGAGTCTCCAGAAAGCAAAAACAAGTAACGCTAAAAAAACTATGGCCCCAGCCCAATAGTCGCTAACAAATTGGTTGATGCCCAACAATATTCTTGTTGGAAGTGGCAAATCTATTCTCGAACTACTGAAAAGTGTGGAAAACCTAGGCAAAATATATGTCACTGCAAATAGAGCAGTTATAAAAGACCAAAATAATAACGAACCAGCTTGACCAGCCCAAAGTGCAGTAACTTTATAAAAGACTGGAGTTTCGTAGCTTGTATACTGAGCAACATATTGCAAGTTGAAATTACTAATTAATAACTCATTCAATAGACAGAAAAATGCTAAAAATATACAATATGAGGTAGCTAAAATTGATCTTTCAGCAACTTGTAAATATGTTTGATTCTTGAATTTTTTGAAAAGACCCAAAAATATGAAAGAAGAGAAAATTAATCCCCCAGCTAAGCTGATTGCAATACTACCAATTTGAGAAACCATTATATTTTCTCTATGTTTTTAAGATCGCCTTCATATCTTGAAGCGCATTTAGTTTGTAATTCTGTTGCTGAAATAAGATTATTAGTATATGAACCAGAAACAACTACCTCAGCGTCATCTTTAAATAGATCTGGTCTAATTCCATAATAAATAACCTTCACACTATCATTATTTTGATACACAAAAAAAGATACTTCAAGTTGATCCTCTTCAGATATATTTATTGAATTTGGCTTTATATAACCACCAACTTTTATTTTTTGAATATCATTAGATTCTTTAGCTAGTTCCGAAATAGAATAATATCTCACAGTTAAAGCATTATCTTTCTTTATATTGGTTAGATAAAAAACCCAACCAGCAATTAAAGTAAAAATAATTAGAGTTGATGTAGTAACTTTGTTCATAATTTATATTCCAAAAGATTCTTCCCATTCACCATAGACTTTTTTCATTACTTCTACGATTTCACCGACAGTTCCGCCCTGTTCAGCTACTTCTATCAAAAAAGGAACTAAATTTAAATCATTTTTGCAAGCATCGCTTAGTTTTTTCATCTTTTCTTGCAAAATTTTTTCGTCTCTATTTTTTCTTAGAGTTTTTATTTTATGTTCTTGCGTATCTTGAGCATCTCTTGAAATTTTGAGAATCTCTATATCTAGTTCTTCGTCTTGCTCAATAAAATCATTTACTCCAACAATAATTCTTTCTTTAGAATCAACTGATTCTTGATAA
>CAJWRL010000091.1 GCA_913046125.1 uncultured Gammaproteobacteria bacterium | reverse complement strand
TCGCCTGTGCAGTATTGTATAAAATTGCTGGTATGAGCTATTTTGATGCTATCGGGCATAGTTTTTCTACTGTCTCTATAGGGGGATTTTCTACACATGATACGAGCATTGGATTTTATTCAAGTGATCTAATAAAGATTATATGTATGGTTTTCATGTTTTTGTCTGCGTTAAATTTTGTCTTGCATTTTTTATTTTATAAAAACAAATCTCTGACGGTTTACACATCTAATTCAGAAATGAAATCATTTCTTTTGATAATTATTATTTTATTGTTGCTAGTAGCTATCTTCTCTACTGGCGGCAGGATTCAGTCGATCGAGAATATTGATATTATGTTTCATATTCTTTCATTTGCTACCACATCTGGTTTTACTGTATCAAACTACAGTAATTGGCCTACTTTTATAATAACTATTGTCTTCTTATCAAGTTTCATTGGCGCGTGTGCCGGTTCTGCAGGTGGAGGAATGAAAGTTATAAGGTTTACTATTGCATTGAAATCAATCAAAAAGCAACTACTAAAAGTGATACATCCAAAAGCAGAAATAACAATAAAAGTGAATGATAAAAAAGTTGATGATATGACAATAGAGACAATATTATCTTTCATAATCCTCTACATAATATTGTTTTTTACAGCATCAATATTAATAATGCTGTCAGGACATGACGTAGTAACATCTTTTTCATCAGTCGCAGCATGCATAAATAACTTAGGCCCTGCTTTAGGTGACGCATACGGGAATTACGCATCATTAAATGATTTTTCAAAATCATTGTTACTTCTCATGATGATAATAGGCAGGCTAGAAATATTTACCTTCATCATTCTCATAACAAAATATTTTTGGAAATACTAAAATGCAAAAAGCATTCATATCAAAAAATAATCCGTTTAATGAGCATCCATCTCAAGGAGAGCAGTTCTCATTTACCTACCTCTACCCGAAGTACTGGATTATATGGGTCTTCCTATCTTTGACACTATTGATTGCATACTTTCCTGCCAGGATTAGAGCAGTCATGGGAACGGCTTTAGGTAAATTACTGTTTAAATTTAGTAAATCAAAAAGAGAAATTACGAGAAAAAATTTATCTATGACTTTTAAGAATCTAGATGACAAGGGCATTAGTAATCAATCTAAACTTTTTTTCAAGCATCTAGGCCATATGTACATAAATCTCCCTTTGTTATGGTGGAGATCTGATAAGTATTTACAACAACTAATAATCAAAAGTGATTTACATTTGATTGATGAAATCTTAGATAATAAACAGAGTGTTATTCTGCTGGCACCACATACACTTTCGTTAGACTTTGGTGGCAGAGCTTTATCAAAGTTCAATTTGTTAAGCATATATAAACCATTTAAAAATAATTTGATGAATTGGTTTATTGGTAAATCAAGAAGTAAAGCCACTGATAAAGTAATAGTCTATCCAAGAGAAAAAAATAGCTTTAAAAGCATAATAAAAAAAATGAAAAAACCGTGTGTTTTATATTTACTAGCAGATGAGGATATAAGTTTAGATGATTCAATCTTTACTGATTTCTTTGATACTCAAAAGGCAACTCTAAAATCAATTAGCAAGCTGGCGAAATTGACAAATTCTAAAGTTCTTCCCTGCATGTGTACGTATAACTTTGAATCAAACGATTATTTTTTCAAAGTCTTTCCTGAACTTGATAATTTTCCTTCTAATAATATCGTTGAAGACTGCTTGAAAATAAATATGTGTCTTCAGCAACAGATTCTTTTTGATGTCTCGCAATATATGTGGACATTGAGAATTTATAAACATAGACCAGACGGATCTGATGTTTATAAGATATAATAAATTGTGCAATTTTATAAAATATCAAAACCATTCAATACCCATCTTCTTAAGGTCAGTGATATTCACGAAATATATGTGGAGGAGTATGGAAACCCCCATGGAATGCCGATGTTATTTCTTCATGGTGGCCCTGGAGCAGGAACATCTCCTATTTATCAAAAATTTTTTGACCCAAAAAAATATCATCTCATTATGTTCGATCAAAGGGGATGTGGTAAATCAAAACCATATGGAGAGACGAAAGAAAATACAACTAGTGATCTGATTTCAGATATAAACCTTATTCTCGATAATTTCTCTATAGATAAAATTAATATTTATGGTGGATCATGGGGCTCTACATTAGCACTTTTATATGCAGAGAATAATCCAGAGAGGGTAGCAACACTTACATTGAGAGGTGTTTTTTTATGCCGAAGTGATGATATCAAATGGTTTTATCAACATGGAGCTTCAGAGATATATCCTCATTACTGGGAAAAATATTTATCTATAGTTAGTAAATCAAAGAGAAATGACATTTTATCTGCTTATTATGAAATGATTCATTCGTCTGATGAGATTATATCAAAAAGAGCTTGCAAAGAGTGGTCACTCTGGGAGGGAAGATCATCCTGTTTACTTCCATCGAGGGAGGTGATTAACGCATTTGATGAATGCGCAATATCGCTAGCTAAAATAGAATCACATTATTTTATTAATAACTGCTTCATTGAAGAGAATCAAATTTTAAAAAATATAGAACTTATAAGAGATATTCCATGTTGGATAGTCCATGGCCAGTATGATGTTGTTTGTCCGATAAGGCAAGCTTATGACTTGCAGGTAGCATACCCGAAATCCAAGCTAATAATTGCTAAAGATGCGG
>CAJWRL010000090.1 GCA_913046125.1 uncultured Gammaproteobacteria bacterium | reverse complement strand
TCCAACCATTTGACTATTTGTCATTAAATGATAATCCTGATTTTAAATGGAAAAATAGGGTTGGGACTTTTGTCTTAAGGTGGGAATACAATCCAGGGAGCACATTATTTTTGGTATATAATCTAAATGAGTATGACTACTATTCTGCCAGCGATGGTACATGGTCGAGTGGATCATCTAACGCTATCGTATTTAAGCTGAATTATTGGTTAAAAATATAAGTTTTTTCAATTTAGGGGGTTAGAAATGAATGATAGTAATACAACGATCATAGAATTAAAAAAAATCGTCGAAGATTTTGTAAATGAGAGAGATTGGTCTCAATTTCATAATCCAAAAAATCTTTCTATGGCTTTAGCTATTGAGGCAGGTGAGTTAATGGATATTTTTAAATGGAATAGCACTCAAGAGTGTGATGATATGATGTCTGAAAAAAATACAAGACAAGATGCTACCGATGAATTGGCTGATATCATGATCTATGCTTTAGCATTCTCAAATAGAAATAATATTAATATTTCTAGCGCTATAGAGGAAAAGATGATTAAAAATAGAAAAAAATATCCCACTGAAAAATTTAAAGGTCATTTTTAGAAAATAGGGGCATGGTAAAAAATAAAACAGCCATCATTACCGCAGCGAGTCAGGGGATAGGTGAAGCATGTGCAAGAAAGTTATCCAGTTTAAACTACAATATGGTCATTATGTCTAACTCAGAAAAAATCTATAGACTGGCAGATGAAATAGATTGTCTGGGATTTAAAGGGTCTGTTACAAATACCGATGATTTAAAAAAGGTAGTTGAAGTTGCCACCGAATCTTTCGGGAGTATTGATGCTGTCGTTAACAACACTGGTCACGCTCCAAAGGGTGAGCTTTTAGAGATCACGGATGAAGAATGGTCTAGCGCCATCGATATTCTTCTTATGAATGTAATTCGTATTTCAAGGTTTTTGGTACCACAGATGAAAAAAAATGGTGGTTCTATAGTAAATATCTCTTCTTTTGGAGCTGAAAATCCAAGCTTGAAATTTCCGACCTCTTCTGTTGTGAGGTCATCGCTTACGTCATTTTCAAAATTATTTTCCAGAAAATATGGACATTATAAAATAAGAATGAACAATCTTTTACCTGGCTTCGTTGATAGCTATCCAGTAACAGATCAAATAAGAAATAAAATTGCTTTGAAAAGAGAAGCAACAGTAAAAGAAATTGCAAACGCAGTATCATTTCTACTATCTAATGAATCAAGCTACATTACAGGACAAAACCTTATGATAGATGGTTCAATGGTTGTATCGGAATGAGATTAATTTTTTTATTAAATTACTTCTTTTTTATCCAATTTTTATTTTCGCCTCTCGTAATAATTCTAGCCAGCCAAAAATCATGCGACTATTGTAATAAATCACTAAAAGGTCAGTACATCATACATAAAAATAAGAACTATCATCATAGTTGTTATGATAAACACATTCAAATCTATTGTGACCAATGTAGATTGAAAATTGATGGCTCGTATAATACTTCCAATGGAAAAAATTATCATAAAAGCTGTTATCAGCAGTATATTCAAAAAAGATGCGATGAATGCGGTGACCTAATTAGCGGAATATATAATATTAAAGACGGGAAGGAGTATCACGAGAGTTGTTATATTGAATACATCTTACCAAAATGTGATATATGTAAACTGCCAGTAGAGGACACATATGTTAAAGATTTTTGGGGAAATTATTATCACGAATATCACACTAAAAAAATGCCAGCATGTGATAATTGTAATCGTCTCATTTGTGATCCTCTGACTAGAGGAGGCTATTCTGTCAATAGTGAGCGTTTTATTTGTAATGTCTGCAAGCCTGAGGTAGTATCAAAAAAATCTGAGATTGAACCAAATTTGAGAGAGGTTTTGGTGATTCTTAATTCTGTTGGAATTTCAGACTTACCAAAAAAAATTCCGATAACTCTAGTTCATAGTAGAGATGAACTTATGCGTTTATCTGAACACAGGTTGGGGAATATTCAGGGCTATACAAGCTATGAGGAAATCACTTTATCTGGAAAGGTAATTGATCAACATTATCATATTTATATATTATCAAATCTTAATAAAGAAATATTCAATGCTGTTTTAGCTCATGAGTTGCTACATGTATATCTATTCCAGCATCATCTTGACTTGAGATCAGACGTCAGGGAGGGTTTTTGCAATCTTGGATCGAATATCGTTTATGAACACTATGGTTCTAAACTATGTAAATATAGACTAAAAAGTATGGATGAAAGCACGGATCCTGATTATGGTCTGGGATATAAGAGGATGAAATCATCATTAGATAAAATTGGATGGAAAAAATTATTAAAAAATCTAGAAAGGTTTTAGTGATCTTATTAGTCAAATTGGATAGTTGTTTATAATATAATCGTATATATGTCTGGTGTATTTCAATATTATCACAAAACACATTTCTTAAAATATGAGGTCTGGGAATGATTGTAAATCCATTTATTTTTAGAGAATATGATATTAGAGGGAAAGTTCTTGAAGATTTTCCTCCTGAAGTAGTAGTTCTTTTAGGTCGAGCTTTTGGTACGTTAGTCAAACGATCTGCAGGAAGGGAGGTCGCAATTGGTGGAGATATAAGAAACACAACACCAGATTTGATTAATTACTTTAAAGAAGGCGTTTTGTCCACTGGTGTTGATATAATAAACTTAGGTATAGTTCCAACACCTGTGAATTATTACAGCCTATATAAGATTGATGTAGCAGCCTCGGCGCAAATTACAGGCAGTCATAATCCACCAGAGTTTAATGGGTTTAAACTTTCACTGCACAAAAAACCAG
>CAJWRL010000089.1 GCA_913046125.1 uncultured Gammaproteobacteria bacterium | reverse complement strand
GAAGTTTTAATAGCATATGAAAATGAAAGAGTTGGTCTCCACGCAATTGTAGATATTAAATACATGGGTAAGTGGCAAAACAAAACAACTGTTGGTCGGGCAATTTTTAATTCTATAGTTCCAGATGAGATGGGTTATCTTGATGAAGTATTAAATAAAAAGAAGATTGAAAATATTATTTACAATGTTTACTTAACAGTTGGGAATAAAACAATGAATTTTGCTACTCTTAGTAGACCTGTAGTCTCTGCAATATTATCTCTGTTGGCAAAGGATGGGAGCACGAAACTATTACAAGAGCCGCAGATTACAACTACAAATAATTCACCAGCGAATATTGTTGTAGGCACTACTATACCTGTTTTAGTCCCTCAGGGAGAGGGAAGCGTTTTTGGTACGAATCCTTATACATATGAGAACCAACACATCAATGTTTCATTGGATGTGCTTCCCCGAGTAAATAAGGATAAAATCATTAGCATGAAGATCGATGCAATAGTACAAGATATTATCGGATTTATTGGTAAAGATCAGCGACCAATGATTTCAACTAGATCTACAAACACAACAGTAAGAGTAAATAATGGAGAGACCCTTTTAATTGGAGGACTAATATTTGATACAGCTGATGAACTTGATTCAAAGGTTCCGATATTAGGTGATATCCCAGTTATTAGAAGATTATTTAATTATGGTAGCAAAGATAAAGAACAGAGAGAGCTATTAATCTTTATAACGCCCACTGTTGTTACAAATGATGTTTAGGAGATCTTATTTATGAAAAAAAAAGACTATCCTCTTTATAAAAAAATAAAATACTTAGATATTTTTATTAACAAATTAAAGACAATATCGAAAGCATTATATTATTTACTATTTTCTATATCTTTTTTAAGTGCACAAGCTGATTTATTCATGTCAGGAGGAAATAGACCCTTTGCCGATGCTGGGAGAGATATTAATACTATTTCGAAGGGATCAATCTTTTTAGATGGCTCTAGATCATATGTCTCTGATGGATCAAAAATCAAATATCATTGGACTTTCTCTCCTGGACTTGTTCTTAATAGTGATAATGATTTTAGTTCAGAAATTTCTATAGAAACTTATGGAGAACAATATCTAAGAACTGTCGAAACTTATAAAGAAGTATTAGATGTGCAACTTGCTCCAAATGAACCTGGCACTAAGTTAGAAGTAATCCTAAAGATTAAAGATCGCATTGGGTTTGAAGATTTTGACACACTAATCGTTGAATATTATGATCCTACAATAGCGACTACAGATACAACGATTGATACTTTAGCATTAGATATGGATTCTATTAATGTTTCTGTATCTGATAGCGACTCAGTAGTGATTGCGATGAAAGGATCTAATATCTTAATTCAAGGAATTCAAAACCAACAGATTGATATAGTTGATCAAGAAATTATCAATAGTATTATCGCAGACCATTTGAAAGACATAGGTTATAGACCCCAAGTATTTTTAAATAAAAATCTTAAAAAAGAAGAATTAAATCTTGAATTTGATTTCAATTGTAATACTGATTCTTGCGCATCAAAAAATGCACAAATTGTCAATGCTGGTTATGTCATATCATGGGGATTTGCTGAATCAGATGATATCTTTTTAATAAAAGTTTTTAATAGTGAAGTGTACAAAGAATCGATAGCATCTGAAAACATACCTAATCCGTATGAAACTATTGCAAATACAGGAATTTATGGAATCGAATTACAACTTAGAGATGCTGTATCAAAAATAATGAGCTCACGAGTATTCAAAAAAGAAATTTCTACAATCAACCGCTTATCGATCAAAAACAAGCGGTTACTTGCCATCGGTAAATACCCATTTATTATTGGGGGAGTATATTTATTGATCGATAAAATATTATCAAGAGATGATGGCAATCCTGCTCCAAAACAGCCACCGGGGTTCCCTCATGATGGCATTTAAATATTTTATTCAATTTACAATCAAATTATGTTCTCAAAACAGGAGATTACCATGAAGAAATTCATAATGATTCTCATTTTTCTATTTTCAATGCTTTATCCGCAAAATAGACTTAATAATCAACCACAAAAAATAAAAAACGAAAAAATAGTTGTTGGTGGTTTGGACCAGAAACGTGTTCAGCAAGTACCAAGACAAATATCATATCAGGGGTTAATTACTAGAGCTGATGGAAGCCCTACTTCTGATGGCAGCTACGAAGTTTTATTTAAGCTCTATGATACACCTGATGGTGGGGAACCGGTATGGACAGAAAATCTGGAAGTAACTGTTAACAATGGTATTATTAGTACCATACTTGGTAAAATTAATCCTTTTTCTGTAATCCCTGACGAATCTTATCTCGAGCTCACTGTAGATGGGTCTACTCTATCACCTCGACAATCACTTACATCTGTATTTTATTCTGTGTTATCTGATACATCCAGCTATGCAAGATCAGCTAATTATGATAATCTTTCTAATTTGCCAGATCTAGATGTGTATGTTTTGAAAGACTCTTTAGAAAGCTATACCACTAGTGAAGATTTATTTGATACTCTTTCAAGCTATCAACAATTGGACTCTAATTTAACAGATCTTGTTGAAGATGGGGTACTCAGTGCTAGCAAAATTGAGTATGGCATTACTTCAGAAGGTGATTCTGGTAAATCTTGGATTTCAGATGGTCTAGGATCAGGAGTATGGGGTACACCAACTGCCTTAGCTGCTGATGATATTATTCCTGGAGATGGGAATATCAACATTCAGACTTCATTAGGCGGAATCAATATTGATCCATCAGAGGGTTCTACAATTTTATTCGACAGTACTATTAGTATAGAGAACGCGACTATCGGTATCATAGGTGA
>CAJWRL010000088.1 GCA_913046125.1 uncultured Gammaproteobacteria bacterium | reverse complement strand
TACACCAATCTGTATCTCTGTTGGGTACCAGATTGGGTACGGAGTATTTTTAAACTCTAGAGGTCAATGAAATCAAGGCAATAGATTAATGTTTTGATTCACCCTGACCCACGGCACAGCCCTTAAAAACAATGACCTAGAGCCTTTGGTACATAATTTGCATGTTTATATGCATGTTTAATGAGGTTTTTACTAAAAATAAGCCTAGAAGCGCTTACAGAGATATTATCTCTTGGGCTAACTCCCTGCCGTACAACACTCTTATAAAAAAGAAAAATGAAGCAGAAAATCTATTTAAAAAAATCGGTATTACATTTTCTGTTTATAATAATTTTGATAGTGCTGAAAGACTAATACCTTTTGATATGTTCCCTCGTGTGATTACAAAGCTAGAGTGGATGGATATACAAGACGGTGTTATTCAAAGATCATTAGCGATAAATGCATTTTTAAGAGATATCTATAACAAGTGTGAAATAATCAAAGCAAAAAAAATTCCATCAGATTTGATATATATGAATCCAGCTTATGAAATAAAAATGGTTGGACTCAAAGTACCTCACAACATATATAGCCCGATTATTGGAACAGATATTATAAGAACAGACTCAAGATCTTTTAAAGTTTTGGAGGATAATTGTAGGACACCCTCAGGCGTCTCCTACATGATTGAAAATAGAGAAATCATGATGAGAATGTTTCCCGAGTTATTTGAAAAAATAAATATTGAGCCAGTGGAAAATTATTCAAGTTACTTGCTAGATATTTTGAAAAGTCTCGCTCCTAGAAAGTGTGAGAGTGAACCTAAAATAGTCATTCTCACACCTGGTCCATTAAACAGTGCGTATTATGAGCATAGTTACCTTGCAGATACGATGGGAGTGGAATTAGTTCAAGGATCAGATTTGATTGTTGAGGATAACATTACTTACATGAGAACCACCCAGGGGAAGCAAAGGGTTGATATAATATATAGAAGAATTGATGACGATTTCATTGACCCACTAACATTTGACAGCAGTTCTGTAATAGGTGTTCCTGGGCTATTTCACTCTTTTAAATCAGGTAATGTAAATCTTTGCTCTGCACCTGGGTCAGGAATAGCAGATGACAAAGCAATTTATACTTATATGCCAGACATAATAAGATTCTACTTGGGTGAAGAACCCAAACTACCTAGTATAAAAACTTGGAGATGTTCAAAGTCAACAGATAGAAAATATGTTCTTGATAATCTCAATAAACTTGTTGTAAAAGAGGTCCATGGCTCTGGTGGTTATGGAATGCTGATTGGTAGCGCGGCAACGAAATCTAAAATTGACTTATTTAAAAATAAAATCAAAAGTAATCCAGATAACTATATAGCACAACCAGTTTTGAGCTTATCATCCGTCCCTATCTTTAAAAAAGATTCACTCACTCCAAGACATGTAGATCTAAGGCCATTTACTCTCTTAGGTCATAGGAAGAGGAGGCTTGTTCCAGGAGGTTTGACTCGAGTAGCTTTAAAAGAGGGCTCACTTGTCGTAAATTCATCACAAGGTGGCGGAGTGAAAGATACCTGGGTCCTGAAAAATTAAACTATGCTTAGTAGAACCGCAGAAAATCTATATTGGACCGCTAGGTATATTGAAAGGGCAGATTCTATCGCCAGATTGCTTGAAGTTGCGTATAGAATTCATTTAATACCTAACACCACAGAGGGTTATCAAAACGAATGGGGTTCTATACTTGCAGCTGCTGGAATAAAGCAGAGTTATCTGAACAACTACAATGAAATTACTAAAAACAAAATCGAATATTTCCTTCTTTTTGATCCAAATAACAGCTCGTCTGTTAAAGCTTGCATTGAAAATGCAAGAAATAACTTAAAAATGGTACGAACTGCAGTCACACTTGAAGTTTGGAACTCGGTAAATACTTGGTATCACGAACTAACCGATTACAACAAAGAAAAATATGATTCTAAGAACCTTCCACAGATCTTGGATTGGATAAAAAAGCAAGTTAATCTGATAAAAGGTACTATAAATAATACTCAGTTAATCAATGATGGATTTGATTTTATTTACCTAGGTGTCTTTTATGAAAGGGCTGATTTCACAGCTCGAATAATTGATGTTAAGTACTACATATTGCTTCCTAGCAGCTCTTATGTAGGCACGCAAATTGACAATTTTCAATGGAGCATTATGCTTAGATCAGTCTCAGCATACCGTGGATTCAAATGGGCATATGGCAATAGTCAAATTGACTATAAAAAAATCATCGATTTTCTTATTCTGAGCAACATGTGTCCTAGATCAATCTTTTACGCGGTTGATAAGATTCAATATCACCTTGGAAGATTAACTCAGTTTTACAACTGTGATAATGCTGCCAACAGGAATGTAAAGAAAATTCATAAAGGATTTATCAATAGTAATGCAGAGGAGATTATTAACTTCGGCCTACATGAGTTTTTGACAAAATTTATTGACGATATGTCGACAACATATTCAGATTTAGAAGAGGTATATTTTTTGGGTACGGATAGGTGAAAATAAATATTAACTACGAAACAACATATTTTTTCTCATCTAATGTCCCAAGACTCGTTCAAAGTATTATGCTTCATCCAACTGAATGTACTAATCAAAAAGTTATCAGTTGTGATATCGCCACTTCAAAAGGAGAGCTAATTGAAGTTCCAAAAGATGCGCTTGGACATAAGTTGTATAACATATACAACAAAAATATTTCTGAGCCACAAACCATATCTATGAAGTGCACCGTAGAGACAAAGAATCATTTCGGCGTTATGAAAGGCCTAGATGAATCTGTCCACCCACATTGCTTTCTGAGGCAGACAAAATTAACAGAACCTGATAAGAAGATATTAAATATTGTAAAAATGAAAGGTAAGAAAAATTCAGTTGATTTCTGTCATAGCATGAACGAGGCAGTGGCCAAATCTATAAAATATGTCTCAG
>CAJWRL010000087.1 GCA_913046125.1 uncultured Gammaproteobacteria bacterium | reverse complement strand
ACAAATCTCTTGCTTATGTTTACTTACATAGGCATTCTGATCAGGATACAAATCGAGAATAAACAAACATTTAGTCAAGCTGTGTTGAAGAATCAAAAATGAAAAAAAATATATTTATAGTCGCAAGCGGGACTGGTGGTCATGTAGTCCCAGCTAAAAATATAGCGAGTCTGTTAATCGACTCACACTACTCAGTTACTTGGATTGGCACAAAACATGGAATAGAGAATCAAGTTGTCACTGATAAGAGAATCAGTTTTAAATATCTTGATTCATCTGGGATTAGAGGCAAAAGTATTTTTCATATAATAAAGGGGATTATAAATCTCTTTAGATCTATACTCCAAAGTCTGATCCATATAAAGAAAGGGAAACCAATTTTTATATTGGGTTTTGGAGGGTATATAACTGTACCAGTGTCTATTGCTGCTTTTATCATGAGAGTGCCTGTCTATGCTCACGAGTCAAACTCTATACCGGGAACTGCTAATAAAATTAATAATTTGATATCTAAAGCAACCTTTCAAACATTTCCAGGTACGTTTTCTGACTGCAAAAAAATCATACTTTCTGGAAATCCGATTCAAGAGAGTTTTTCCAACATAACTCGACCGGAGATAAAATATAAGAATAGAAAAGAAACACTAAACATACTTATATTTGGCGGGAGTCAAGGAGCAAGATTTTTTAATCAGATGATTCCAAACTGCATCTCCAAATATGGTAACAAATTCAAAATTAAACATATTTCGGGTAGCAATAATCGTATCTCAGTTGAAAGTATATATAAAAGCCATAATATCTCATCTGATGTATTAGAATTCTCCCATGAGATGGATTTACTGTATGACTGGTCAGATATAGTTATATCTAGAGCAGGCTCAATGACATTGAGTGAAATCTGTAAAGCGGGAAGAGCAGCTATACTTGTACCTTTCCCTTATGCTACAGATAGACATCAATATTATAATGCTAAGTTTCTAGAAGACAGCATATCCGCAATTATTGTTGAGGAAAACGATAGTTTTTCTACAGAGCTAAATAATTCTTTAAGTAAGTTATATAGCAATCAGGAGCTTTTATTGAAATTATCTAAAAATGGCAAAAATCTTTTTCCAGAGGATTCAAGTGCTATAATTCTAGATAATATTCCTGAACTCAATGAAACATTCAATAACACAACATCTGAAAAATAAGTCTTTCTTCTTAATAGGTATCGGTGGTTCAGGTATGATGGGTATCGCTGAATTACTTCATAACCTTGGATTTACAGTCAGAGGTTCCGACATTCAAGATAATAATGCAATTATGAGATTGCGAAAAATGAAAATAAAAATATTTATTGGTCATGACTCTAAGAATATAAATTTAAATGACATTATAGTATTTTCAAATGCTATCCAAAAAAATAATATCGAGCTTAAGTTTTCTCGCCAAAATAACCTTACTGTTCTGAGCCGTATGCAGATTCTAGCAGAACTCATGAGACTTAAATATGGAATATCAATTACTGGCTCACATGGCAAAACGACGACCACTAGTTTGCTGAGCCATATTATGTATAAAAATAACCTGGACCCTACATATTTGATCGGCGGTAAATTAAAAACTGATGATCCACATGTGAAATTAGGTAATAGTCACTATCTTGTAACCGAGACAGATGAGAGCGACCCAAGCTTTTCTAAATTGGCACCTCATTTAGTTGTCTTAACAAACCTAGACAGAGAACATTTAGATAATTATAACAATAGCTATACTAAACTCGAGGCCTCAATGCTAGAACTAATGAACTCAATTCCTTTTTATGGAAAAGTTTTTATCAATGGAGATGATAAGAATTCGGTAAGGCTTTTGGCAAAAATCAACAGAGCTATTTGTACATTTGGACTTAATAAGAAAAATGATATAACAGCAAAATCTATAAAATATGTAGATGGAAAAAAAATGCAGTTCGACGTCATTTTTTCTAAACGAACTTATAAAGTTTGCACTAACTTACTTGGTAAACATAATGTATATAACATTCTTTCTGCTATATCTGTTTGTTTACACCTTGGTATACCAATAACTAGTGCCATCAAATCATTGAGTAGTTTTTTTGGCGCAAGACGAAGGTTTGACGTCTACGAGGATATTTTCATTAACGAACATAAGCCAATCATTATTGACGATTATGGTCACCACCCTACCGAAATCCATTCCACTTTAGAGACCATTAACAAATTATATCCACGGAAAAAAATAGTAATGATCTTCCAGCCTCATCGCTTTTCGAGGACAAAAGCACATTGGCGTTTATTTCTAGACGCATTCAAAACACTAGATCAAATTATTTTACTTCCAACTTATTCAGCTGGCGAGAAAAATAATTCATATGACTCGTCTTTTATATATAAGAAAATCAAGAATAAAAACAAATCATTGCTTAAGTCTATTGACGAGGTTAATAATGTTTTAAAAACTATTGATTTTAAAAATTCCATATTAGTTCTACAGGGAGCTGGTGATATAAAAGATATAATGAGCATTATTAAGAGAAATTATGATTGTTAAAAAAAGATATCCTTTAAAAAAGATTACTACTATCGGACTTGGTGGTCATTGTAAAGAATTTATATGCCCAGAGGACGAATCAGAGTTGATGAAGATCATTAGTAAAGATCCATTATTGATTGGTAATGGATCGAATATATGCTTCATAACGGAATTCTATGATCGTTCAATTGTAAGTCTCAAAAGAATGAAAAAATATATACATCTTGATAAAAAGTATATCTCTTGCTCAAGTAATATCTCATGTACAAAATTAGCAAGGTATCTGCATGATAATAAACAGCCAGGCTATGAATTTTTATACGGAATCCCGGGCACGATTGCCGGAGCAGTGTCAATGAATGCAGGTGCATTCGAGAGAGAAATAATGCCTTACGTGCATAGTCTAGATTTATTAGATGAGAATGGAACACTTTATACATTGAAGAATAATGAGATATCATACTCATACAGAACATCGAACATTAATGA
>CAJWRL010000086.1 GCA_913046125.1 uncultured Gammaproteobacteria bacterium | reverse complement strand
TACACCAAGTACTGGAAGAAATTCTTTGATCACCTTGTTTCCGTTCTTCCTGATAAATATCTTTATATTCTTTTTATTATCTTTATTTAGGACAATCTTATTGTTACTGATATTTTTATTGTTGATAACATAATTCATCCTCATCAGGCTCAATGTCTCAGATTCATTATCTTTGATAAATAAAATGTCACTATTAATGTTTTCAAGAGTATAAATAGACTTTCCAACATTCATACTCAGTCGATCGGTGGATATGTTACCTGATGCTCTTATGATCTCAGTATTATGCAGACTGAGCCACACCCTCAGTGATATCTTATTAGACTTCAAATTTTGCATTTGATTGGGCAGTAAAGAATATGGAATTTTCATTGAGTTACCGCTCACGAATACTTTACTCTCAACTTTATCTTCCTTGAGTTCACCTCGATAAACTAGAGTGATAGGATTAGGACTAGCTTGGTGTATGAAGTTTGAATGAATTTTAATAATATTGTTTCTATAGCTAGCAAAAAGGCTCCTTGCTTTAAATAATTGCTTTAGATTGCTACTAATTTCCGTTATCTGTATATCAGAATTATTTAATATTATTTCGGGTATATTCATTTTTATAACAGAATCTGATTCAACCGAGAGATTCTTCTTATTTAGGAAAATTTTATTTTTGCCATATCTTAGATCTAATTTTGTGTTATCAATAACAATTTTATCAATTGATACACTTTGATTTCGAAGACTATCAAAAGCATTGATATGTATCTGTCCATAAGGAATTTCTAGAAATACTCTATCTTGATCGTCACTCATATATATTTTTTTCATTTGGACTACTGGCTCAAAGCCTATCCACTTAACACCTAATGATTTTATGCTTACATCTGCATCGAATGATTTTTTTAATTCGCCTTGGATTAACAGTGTAATCTTTGTTTTAAAATCTACTGAATTCTCTGAATAGACTATAATCGCAGAGAATAAAGTAAGAAATATAATTGTTAGATTGAGAAATACTTTTATTGCTCTAAGCATACTAAATCATTTGTTCATTATTCAGACTTTCGTCCCATAGTTTTTCGAGAGAATAAAATTCTCTTGCCTCAGGGTGCATGACATGTACTAAAACATCGCCAAAATCGATGAGTACCCACTCCGATTTTGAGTATCCTTCTATTCCCAAAGGTTTTATTTTAACTTTTTTAAGCTTTTTAATAATGTTGTCTGAAATTGATTTGACGTGGCGAGTAGATCTTCCTGATGCTATTATCATAGTATCTGTAACAGATGATTTATTTTTTACATCAAGTGATATAATGTTCTCAGCTTTATATTCCTCAAGCAAAAGACTTATTTCTTTATCTAATATCACTTATAAAGACCGTTTTTTTGAATGTACTCATAATTTTCCTTTGAGACAAAATTTTTAAAAGATTCATTTTGTTTTATCATCTCTCTCAATGCAGTAGCTGATATATCTGATTTATGTAGAGCAGAAAAATGTATTTTTCCAGATTTAGTTTGATTAAACAAATTGATATTTTCTTCTATATAATTTTTCAATGTACTGATTTTATCATATCTTTCAATATTATCTCTAGAAAGAACAATAATATTGGCGGATAATAAGATATCTTTGTATTTGTGCCATGATGTAAAAGTATAGAAATTGTCTTCCCCAATGATGACCCTGAGAGAGCTATTTTCAAATTTTTTTTTAAAATAACAAACAGTGTCTATAGTGAAGGATATATTTTCTGATGTATTTTCGAATGTACTCACAGTGAAAAATTCGTGATCCTTAATAGCATTCTTAATCATATTGACTCTGTCAGAGAAACTTGCGAAAAACCTTCTTCCTACTGGAGATTTACCTGTAGGAACAAAGATTATTTTTTTTAGATTATAATGATCTTTGATTTTACATGGAATATCTATATGGGCTGTGTGAACAGGATCGAATGAGCCAAGATATAAACCTATTGTTTGTTCTTTAATTTCTAATTACTCCTCTACTTGTGACCACATACTTCAAATTTGTCAATCCCTCAAGACCCACTGGACCGCGAGCATGAATTTTATCTGTACTAATTCCGATTTCAGCACCGAGCCCATATTCAAATCCGTCTGCAAATCTTGTTGATGTATTTACCATCACAGAGCTTGAATCGACCTCCCTCAAAAATTTAGATTGTGATTTTTTATTCTTCGATATTATCGAATCGGTGTGTCTACTTCCGTACTTTTCAATATGATCTATTGCCTCATCAATGCTATTAACAATTTTTACCGCTATGATAGGCTTTAAATATTCCTCATACCAGTCTGACTCATTTGCTAATTTTGCCTTTTGGAAGATTGTTTTTGTTCTCTTACATCCTCTTATTTCCACATCATGTTCAAAGAGGGCTGACAAAATCTTGATGATTGAAGATTTTGAAAAATCTTTATGAATGATTAGAGATTCAGCCGCGTTACATACTCCGTACCGTTGCGTTTTTGAATTTATCGTACACTTCATAGCAACTTTAAAATCAGCTTCGCTATCAATATAAACATGACAATTGCCGTCTAAATGTTTGATGACTGGAATTTTTGACTCATTCGATATTTTTTTTATAAGACTTTTCCCTCCCCTTGGAATTATTACATCAACATATTGTTCTAATTTCAGAAGTTCACTTACAGCTGATCTATCGGTAGTATTGATTAACTGAACCAAATTTATAGGCATTTTGCACTCACGGAGCGATTCTTGTATTATTCTGGATAGAGCTAAATTAGAATTAATGGATTCGCTGCCACCTCTGAGGATAATGCTATTTCCTGATTTGATTGATAGCCCGGCAGCGTCAATTGTAACATTTGGCCTAGATTCGTATATCATCCCTATCACGCCTATTGGCACTCTCATTTGTTCAACCGAAATTCCACTTGGTTGAATTGTTTTGTTAATTTTTTTGAAAAGTGTATCAGGAATTGATTTTATTTTCTTAAGTCCCTCAATCATGGAAGAAATTCTTTTATCATTTATC
>CAJWRL010000085.1 GCA_913046125.1 uncultured Gammaproteobacteria bacterium | reverse complement strand
TAATTTTTGAGGTGTCAATATTTAGACCTTTATATTGACCACCAAGAATTCTCATTGAATTTAAATTTCAAGGAATGAAACGTAAAACCCAGCTCTAGGATCTGGTTTATCAACCTCATTAAATAAAACAAATTTTCTTAGAAGTACAGTAGGACCAGAACTCGTTAGGATATCTCCAGTAAGTCTAATGTCCTCTTCACCTCTAACCCATATCAGGATTGGCTCATAAATTCTATTTGTTTTATAAAATTGATCAAAATATTTAAGTGTGTAATCATTTATGGTAGTATCTAATCTAGTCAAAAACTCATTTTTCCCATAGCCACTACTAATATCATTTATATTTCCTAGTTCAGGAAAATCAAAACTGTAGTACCAGAGAAACATTGTACTATCAGAACCAGCAGATTCAACAGAATAGCTTGTTGTTTCTAATCCAATGATATGTTCAATATCTGGATTAAGGCCACTCATATATTCAAGACTAATGAAAGTACCAGTCATTGTTAAATTATTATAACTTTTTATATCAGTAGAATTAAACAGTTTTGATATGACTGAAGATATCTCCCGTGACTGGAGATGCATATTAATATCATAGTCAACCAATCCTTTCGCCCTATCTTTAAGATTTATAGGATCAATCTTTCTAATTACATAACTATCTTCTACACCAAATAATGGTTTGTTAATACTTTCACGAAATTTTATATAGTTCATAGCAAAAAATAAACCCATTATTACGATTAAAGCGAAAAGCAGCCATACCATTTCACCACCAGTAATAGGTTCAGGTTTTCTGATTATTTTTTCTTTCACAATTGGAGTTTGAGGTAAAGAAAAAGGTTCTCTCTCAATATCTTTTTCTTCAGAAAAAACTTCTGTAAATAAAAAATCATATATCTTTTCTTCTTCAAATAAATTGAATGAGTGCCTTGATGAGGCTCCAAGCGCAAGACTTGTTAATATGTTTGATTCATAGTGATTAATGTTTTCAGGTATAGTGCTGCTTTTTTTAAAATTTTCAAAAGGCACTATTATTCTTAAATCAGACCTCTCCCAACATGATAGCGCTTGTCTACCGAGTTTATCCGGAGAGTAGATTGGTATATCATCGATATCTGACGGTATTAGTTTGAATGATGCCAAGGTGTACTCATCACTCTCTGAAGAAGATATAATTTTCGGCTGCCCCGATGAAAAAGCAATTACACCATGGTCAAACCGGCAGTTCTTTACCATGAAAAACTTATATTGATTCTTACTTTTTATGACCAGTGCAGCATCTGAAACGTACCCAGCATCGATAATTACAGAGCTTGATGGACCTAACCAATATGGATTTCCTCCTAGTTCAGAAATGGATAGTTTTATTGTCCGAATTAGTGTTGTAGAGCACGAAACAGTATGTATGTTTATCTCATCTGGTAGGTATATCTGACCAAATATAGAAATTTTTTGATTTTGAGGCCTATTTTTCTTCTTTTCAATCCATGATAAATAATCCCAATAATCTTCTCTAGCTAAATCAATCTCCGTTTCAATGGAATCATGATATATGAAATTGTCTGATATTGCCACTGAAATATCTTGACCGCTAAAAGGAATTGCTTCAGAAGCCCTTCGAATAGCAATGCCTAATACTGAGTTTAGATCCCCTTCTTTAAAACGAAGATCATTAATGGGCTCGGTATAATCAATCTGTTTTACATTATGAAGGAATAAATCATTATTTTCTTCCGACCAAACTCCTGCGATAAGGAAAGTGTCTGATATTACAATACCAATCATTAAATATTACTCTAATCCCAGCTTCGATTTCCATCGTTAATCTCACCATGGCCATTTGATTTGAGAGAGAAAATTAGAAACCTCTGGTCTTTGTATGGGGATTGTCTTGTTATAGGACTAACTACCTTAAGTTTTTTATTTTCATTATCAACATCTACAATGTATGATTTACCAGTTAGAGGGCAGCTATAAGTGCTAGAATCTGGAATAAATGTCTTATAATACTCAACTAGCTCTACCCTTTCCAATGGCTCTTCACCAATAACCTCAATGAAATTTGGGTCATTCATATAGGTATTTAAATATTTTCTTTGAGTAAAACTAGTATCGTTTCTACTAAGCTCTTGAGAGTACATAATGATTTGAACGGTTGTATCTATAATAGTATCTCTTCGATAGCTCTTAAAACCAAAAGTTGTATCATAATTAAATCCAAATGATTCATTTATATCTACTTTGTACTGTCTCCCAAAAAGCGTAAGACTTTGTTCTCCAACATAAAGCGAATCACCCAAAAGTGAATCTCTTGCAGAGTTTACCACATTCATAGCTTCGTAATAATTCGGACTATAAGAGCCAGTTAACTGC
This sequence comes from uncultured Gammaproteobacteria bacterium, assembly GCA_913046125.1. Classification (GTDB taxonomy): domain Bacteria; phylum Pseudomonadota; class Gammaproteobacteria; genus CACLCV01. The sequence continues at coordinate 688 of CAJWRL010000085.1, read as the reverse complement.
TCGTAAAACATCCCTATATCATAAATGTTTTTCATATTAAATCGACTTCTTTTTTCAAAATCTCTTTCCTCTGCCCAAATTGATACAGGTGCATAGATAACAAAAATGAGAAAGAAAAAAGCAACAACTGTTAATAACTCTAGTAAATCGGCTAGCTTATTCTGATCTGTTTTTTCCATTTTGATCTTTTTATATTATTAGTTTTGGACCAATTAATAGCCACATTAGCCATTAATATTAATAAACCGCAAGGAATTAAGGATATTATTTTTTTAATCTATCAAAATTAAATTTAAAGATCAATTTTGGAGAAAGAGTTTTTGGTCGATCCAAGCTCATCTTTTAGCTCTTTGATAAGCTCCTTACTCTTGCCAGAAATAGATATCGGAGTATCTACAACAACCCTCACAATCTGATCCCCTTTGTTTGACCTACGCAGCAAGGGAAAACCCTTAGACCTCATCCTTAATAATTTTCCTGACTGAATACCTGATGGAATTTTTAGCGTTGATACACCATCCAACGTAGGAATATCCACCTTTGTTCCCAATACTGCCTCAGGATAGGATATTCTAACTTCTATAAAAATATTTTCTCCATCCCTAACAAAGTATTGATGCTCTTTTTCCTCAAAGACAACTAACAAATCTCCAGGAGTGCCCTGAATGTTCTCATTGCCCTGCCCTTC
>CAJWRL010000084.1 GCA_913046125.1 uncultured Gammaproteobacteria bacterium | reverse complement strand
CCATATTTTGGATACTCCCGTCAAGACAGAAGAGCCAGATCGGCGAGAGTTCCAATAACAGCGAAGGTAGTAGCCAATATGTTAACGAGTATGGGAGTTGAGAGACTATTAACCATTGACTTACACGCAGATCAAATACAAGGATTCTTTGATATACCAGTTGATAATATCTATGCTACGCCTCTATTTCTCGCAGATATACACAAACAAAATTACGATGATGTTATTGTCGTATCACCCGATGTCGGTGGTGTAGTGCGCGCAAGAGCGCTTGCCAAACAGCTCAATACTGATCTTGCAATCGTAGATAAGAGACGTCCTGAGGCAAATGTCTCTGAGGTAATGCAAATCATAGGTGATATCAAAGGCAAATGTTGTGTGATAGTTGACGATATATGTGATACTGCCGGGACACTATGTCACGCAGCAGACGCACTTAAAGATAAGGGTGCATCAGCGGTATATGCGTACATAACACATCCCATATTTTCAGGTAAAGCTGACCAAAATATTATAGAATCAACTATTGATAGCATAATTGTTACAGATACCATTAAACTGTCAAAAAAAATCATCGATACTGGAAAAATCCGGCAGATTACTGTCTCGGAAATGCTTGCGGAGACCCTAAGACGTATCGATAATAAAGAATCTGTTAGTTCACTTTTCGTAGAATAAGAGTATAATCCATTGAAAAATAAGTTATGAATACAGAATACACTTTACAAGCAACAAAAAGAGAAAATAAGGGAACATCCAACTCTAAGAAAATTAGAAAAAATAATGGAATTCCTGCGGTTGTTTATGGTGATAAAAACAATAACAATATAATACTTGATGCTAATGAAGTAGCAAAACAGATCAAAGATTCTGGATTCTACAGTAATGTCATTCAACTAAAGATTGATAAAAAAACAGTTGATGTAATTTTGAAAGATCTTCAAAGAGATCCAAGAAAATCATCGATAACTCATATGGACTTTTTTGCTGTAGATAAAAATAAAGCGGTTGTTGTGAATGTGCCAATTTTGTTCATTAACGAGGAGACATGTTCAGGTGTAAAACTTGGCGGTGGAAAGTTATCCCATATTCAAACAGAAATCGAAGTTTCATGTTTACCTAAAGATATTCCAGAAAATATCCAAATCGATGTTGCTGAACTTGAATTAGGTCACAGCATCCACATGTCTGAAATAAAAATGCCAGCAAATGTAGAACACGCAGTGACAGTAGATGAGGAACATGATTCACCAGTAGTAAGTTGTTATGAACCTAAAGCTGAAAAAGTAGAAGAAGTAGCAGTCGAAGCCTCTGCTGATGCCAGTGAAGAAACTACCACTGAAGACAAAAAAGAAGAACCAGCTTCAGACAGTAAAGAAGAAAACAAATAACTCTTTTTACAATGAACTCAACAAACAATCCTCCATTATTGATTGTTGGCTTAGGAAACCCGGATCCTAAATACCTAAAAACTAGACACAATATTGGATTCTGGTTCTTAGACTTATTTGCTGAAAAGTACAATTTATCATTCAATGATAACTTGAAAAAAGGTTATTTAGATTCAACTTATCAGGACGATAACATCACAATCAAGATTCTAAAACCAATGACTTTCATAAATGATAGCGGCTCTCCCTTAGTGAAATTTATAAAGAACACAAATATAAGCCCTAAAGATATAATTGTAGCTTATGATGATTTAGATTTGTCACCTGGTAAAGTAAGATTAAAATTTTCAGGGGGCAGTGGTGGTCATAATGGAATTAAAGACATAACAGAAAAAATAGGAACAAAAGACTTCTGGAGATTAAAAATTGGAATTGGTAAACCAATGCATAAAGATGATGTCATATCCTATGTATTAGGTAAACCGTCGCCTGAAGACAAAGCGAGCATAAATTCTGGTATTGATAAAATATTAGCTAACTCAAAAGATATTATTTCTGGAAATTATAAAAATTTCATGAATAACATCAATGGTGGCGGTAATGGGGTTTAAGTGTGGTTTAGTTGGCATGCCAAATGTTGGTAAGTCATCAATTTTTAATTTACTTACATCACAAAAAATAGATGCTAAAAACTTTCCGTTTTGTACTATAGACCCTAACATTGCAACGGTAGAAGTTCCCGATGATAGATTAGATAAATTATCTGCATTGAATTCGTCTAAAAGCAAAGTTAACGCAGTGATAGAATTTGTAGATATTGCAGGATTAATTAAGGGCGCGTCAAAAGGCGAGGGTCTTGGCAATGATTTTTTGACACATATAAAAAACACAGATGCGATAGCTCATGTTGTTAGATTCTTTATAGATGACGACATAATCCATGTTAACGGTAAGCCGAATCCTGATTCTGATTTCTCGGATATAAATTCTGAGTTAATGCTGTCAGACATAACAACATTAGAGAGCATCTTAAACAGAATAACTAAAAGTAAAAATTCAGATAAAGATAAAAATATTCTTAAAGATGAAGTATCAAATGCTCTAGATAAACTTAATAACAGTAACTTCCTAGATAAACAAGACCTCGAAAAGGTGAAAGAATTTTTCCCTGACATTAAGATGCTTACGCAGAAACCTATGTTTGTTATTGCAAATGTCAATGAGAGTACACCAAAAGAAGAAATTGAAAAATTCAAAGGAAATTTACCAAAAGATATCACAGTTGTGGAAGTAGACGTAAAGACTGAGACCGACCTTAATGAATTATCAAATGAAGAGAAGGTTGAGTTCATGAATGAATTCAATATTACAGAGTCTGCTCTGTCAAAAATTATTAAAACTGGGTATGGTCTATTAGATTTGAAAACATTTTTCACATCTGGTGAAAAAGAATCAAGAGCTTGGGCAGCAAAAAAGTATTTCAATGCTTATGAATGTTCAGGTATTATACATACTGATATCCAGAAAGGATTTATCAGAGCAGAGACAGTTTCTTACGACGACTACATTAAAAGTGGAAGTGAGCAAGCTTCAAAAGCTAATGGTGTATGGAGACAAGAGGGAAAAGATTATATTGTCACCGAAGGCGATGTGATCTATTTTAGATTTAATGTTTAAGGTCATGTAGCTCAGTTGGTTAGAGCACAGCACTCATAACGCTGCGGTCGGTGGTTCAA
>CAJWRL010000083.1 GCA_913046125.1 uncultured Gammaproteobacteria bacterium | reverse complement strand
TCAGTGCAAATATCCAGTATTTTAGAGACGAGGATGATTTTCTAAAAATGATAAATAAAGCCAGGGACTTGAGGAGGTTTGATGATATAACTAGAATCACGAAAAGATGGTTAATCATTAATCCATTGGATGTATTAGCTCACAAGATTTCTTTTTCTAACTACGTGGAACTAGCAGATTTCTCATCCGCGGATTATCATCTAAAATATTTACTTGAAAAGTATAATGAAAAAAATAATAAATCATATATTGATATTGAGGAAATTCTCTCAAGAAATATTATTATCAATCATATTGTTAAATACTTCGAGCAAAATCTGAAGAACTATGATAACAAGGATTTGTTGATTTCCTATCTAAATATATTACAGAAAAATAACCTAGATCATGTGGCCTTACCTTATCTACAGGAAATGGATTTCTTAAATAATAGGATACTTGTCAGAAAATATTCTGATTCACTCGCTAGATTGAATCAAGTTGACGAAGCAATAATCACGCTAGAGAACTATATCAAAAACCTTTCCATAACCGATAGAGAGTCATCATATGAACTGCTAGCTTTATATTTAGAAAGCAAAGACGATAATAAGGCGAGCCTGCTAATTGATAATTTGATTTCGATAGATCCAAGCGATGATGATTTTATGTTTAGAGTTGCTCTTCTGTGTTTTGACAAAGATTATTATGATTTGTCTGAGAAGTATTTTAATATTTTACTCTCTAAATCTTATGCTCCAGATAATATTAATTTTTTTCTAGGACAAATCGATTACCATAAGGAACAGTATAACGAGGCTTTACTTCACTACGAAAGAATACAGCAGGGAACATTCGTAAATACAAAATTACTGAATGTCGCTAAAGCCTTACACAAAAAATACGACATAACGCGAGCTTATAGCTATCTTGATGAACAGGTAAAAATTAAGACAGATGTTGATGCTTTAAATCTACTAACCTTGAAACTCTCATTACATCAAGATCCATATGATGTTGATAAAATTCTAGAAATATCCACTAGAATTTTAGAGTCATTTCCAGAAAATCAGAGAGCATTATATTCTCGTGCGCTTGCATATGAAAAGAAAGGGGATCTCAAACAAATGAGTATTGACTTCGAAAAAATGATTACCTTTGACCCTTATAATTCTATTGCACTCAATGCTTATGGATATAGTTTGTCTCTACACGAGAAACAACTTGCTTATGCTGAAAAATTAATTAGAAAAGCTATAGATATTGACCCTGGCAATCCAGCAATACTGGATAGTCTGGCCTGGGTTCTCTATTTAGATGGATCCTACAAGGACGCTTATGAATATGCATCACTCGCATATATCAAAGATCAGGATCCTGAAATTGTATCCCACTACTATAAGATTCTTTTAAAAAATGGCTTTAAACAAAAAGCAAAAAAAGTCCTAGAAAAATCATTGATGAATAACCCCGAAAATGACGAATTGCTCCAACTTCTAGATGAAAATGGCGATGAAGCAGCTCAGTTGTAAATCATTTGCGAAACTAAACCTGTGCTTACATGTTATTAACCGACGTGATGACGGCTATCATGATATTCAGGGCATTTTTCATGTTATAGATCTGCATGACACTATAATATTCAAGATGAATGAGGGTAATAGTGTAAATATACACAGCACTGATAAAAATTTAATAAATAACGACAATCTAATTTACAAAGCGTGTAGGATGCTCTCACAAAAATATAATCTCAAGATAGGTATGGATATAACATTGGATAAAAAAATACCTCTAGGTTCGGGTTTAGGTGGTGGCAGTTCTAATGCAGCAGTTACTCTACACGCGATCAATAGATTATATAACATTCAACTAGCAAAAGATGAGTTGCTAACTCTTGCGGATCAATTAGGCTCAGATGTGCCATTCTTTATTAATGGCGGAACGGCCTATGTCTCGGGTAAAGGAAATATTGTAAAAAAAATCTCATCAAACCCTAAATTTTATGTACTAATTTTCCCTGGCTTTAGTATCTCTACAAAACATATTTTTGGAATCATTTCTGATAGGCATTACTGCAAACCACATGACCTGAATGGTTTGCTAATGTCAGAACACAACTCATTTGAGGAAGTGGTGATGAAGAATTATCCAGAGCTAATACAAACAAAATATTGGCTTTCCTCCTTTGGTAAGGTTAGAATGTCCGGTACGGGAAGCACGCTATATATTGAGTTTGACAGTTACGAAAGTGCTATTGAAGCCAATAAGGAAATTGGAAATAGGTACAGATCTAAAATGGTGAGTAGTCTGGAATCATATGATATTTTTTCTTGATAATTTGGGGTGTAGCCAAGCGGTAAGGCAGCGGGTTTTGATCCCGTCATTCGGAGGTTCGAATCCTTCCACCCCAGCTAAAGGTTATAGTCATGGTTGATATAAAATCCACAATGATTTTTTCAGGTAATGCGAACAAGCCACTTGCAAAGTTGGTTGCAAAGAATCTTGGAACAACACTTGGTAAAGCTACCGTTAAGACATTCTCTGATGGTGAAATTTCAGTTGAAATTGAAGAAAATGTAAGAGGACAAGATGTCTATATCATTCAGCCTTTGTGTGACCCGGTCAATAATAATTTAATGGAATTATTAATAATGGCGGATGCCTTGAAACGTTCTTCTGTGGATAGGATATCTGTTGTCTTGCCATATTTTGGATACTCACGTCAAGACAGAAGAGCTAGATCGGCGAGAGTTCCAATAACAGCAAAGGTAGTTGCTAATATGTTAACCGGTATGGGAGTTGAGAGATTATTAACCATTGATTTACACGCAGATCAGATACAAGGATTTTTTGATATACCAGTTGATAATATCTATGCCACACCTCTATTTTTAGCTGATATACACAAACAGAATTATGACGATGTAATCGTTGTATCACCTGATGTTGGTGGCGTAGTCCGCGCGAGAGCGCTGGCTAAACAACTTAATACTGATCTTGCGATCGTAGACAAGAGACGTCCTGAAGCAAACGTTTCTGAGGTAATGCAGATTATAGGTGATATCAAAGGTAAATGCTGCGTGATAGTTGATGATATATGTGATACTGCAGGAACATTATGTCATGCAGCTGATGCACTTAAAAGCGAGGGAGCTTCT
>CAJWRL010000082.1 GCA_913046125.1 uncultured Gammaproteobacteria bacterium | reverse complement strand
AAAAATGTTAATTGGTGGTTTTTCAGCATATTCTCAAATAATTGACTGGAAGAGAATGTCTGAGATTGCAAAATCAGTCGGAGCATATTTCCACGTCGATATGGCCCATGTTTCTGGATTAGTAGCTGCTGGAGTCTATCCAAATCCTGTCCCTTATGCAGATGTCGTAACTTCGACAACACATAAAACATTGAGAGGGCCAAGAGGCGGAATTATTATCTGTAAAGCGAACGAAGAACTTGAGAAAAAATTTAATTCTCTAGTATTCCCTGGTACTCAAGGTGGTCCTTTAATGCATGTTATTGCTGCTAAAGCTGTTGCATTTAAAGAAGCACTCGAACCTGAATTCAAAGAATATATGAATCAAGTTATCACTAATGCAAATGTCTTAGCACAGACAATGATGGAACGCGGTTTTGAAATTGTATCTGGTGGAACAAAAAATCATTTAATGTTAGTAAGTTTAGTCAAGCAAGGCCTGACTGGCAAAGCTGCAGATGCTGCTCTACATAGTGCTAATATAACGGTAAATAAGAACTCAGTTCCTAATGATCCTCAGTCACCTTTTGTTACGAGTGGTATTCGACTTGGAACACCAGCTATAACAACTCGTGGTTTTAAAGAGACTGAAACAAAGATATTAGGTAATCTGATATGCGATGTCCTAGATAATATAGATAATGAAGAGGAGATTAAAAAAATCAAAGAAAAGGTTCTTAATCTATGCTCACAATTCCCTGTATATTCGTCTAGTAAACAAGCAGTAGCTTAAGAGAAGACCTATGCGCTGTCCATTTTGTGGCTCAGCAGAGACAAAAGTCATTGACTCTCGGTTCAATGAAGATTCTTATTCTATTAAGCGTAGGAGAGAGTGTCTAGTATGTGGAGCTAGATTCAATACACTTGAGTCTTCCGAGCTGAATTATCCTCGTGTTACTAAATCTGATGAATCAAGTGAGGTTTTTAATGAAACTAAAATCCGAAGAGGCATAAATAGAGCATTTGAAAAAAGAAAAATTTCTATTGACGAAATCGATGAACTAGTACAAAAAGTACTAACTAAGTGCTCTCAGCACCCAAATAAAGAGATTCCATCTAGAGAGATTGGAGAAATCATTATGAGAGAAATAATTAAGGTAGATCAAGTTGCATATTTAAGATTTGCATCTGTGTACTTGAGTTTTGATGATGTCCGATCATTTAAATCAGTAATTGAAAATCTTGAGAAACAGCCTTCACCTAGTATGTTAAAAAACCAGAATAAAATTGAAATTGATGAATAATACTACCGATAAGAAATACATGAATAAAGCTATTGAGTTAGCAAAAAATGGAAAATATCGAACGCATCCAAACCCGCTTGTAGGAGCTGTAATTGTAAAAAATAATAAAATTATCAGTAAAGGTTATCATAAAAGATTTCGAGGGAAACATGCCGAACGTGAAGCAATAGATAAGTCCAAAGAGAGTCTTAAAGGCTCAACTATGTATGTAACTTTGGAGCCATGTGCTCACTATGGAAATACACCACCATGTGTTGATGCCATAATAGAGAGTAAAATATCAAGGGTAGTAATTGCGTCTAAAGATCCTAATCCTTTAGTTAATGAAAAAAGTATAAACAAATTAAAAGATAATGGAATTGATGTGACCACAGGAGTTTGTGAATCAGATGCTAGAGAGCTGAATAAATCATTCTTCTATAAGTTTAACCATGACAAGCCATATATGAGATTGAAATATGGCATTTCAATTGATGGGAAAATTGCAAATCAAAGAAAAGAGAGTAAATGGATCACATCTGAAGACTCTAGAACTTTTGTACAAAGTAAAAGAGCGGAAGTAAATGCCATACTTACAACTTGTAACACGGTGATAGATGATAATCCATACATGAATATAAGAGAAAAAAAAATAAAAGATCTTATAACAAATCAACCAGCCTTAATTGTTTTGGATGCAAAAATGAGAATACCAGTGACATCCAATATATTTAAAACTAAAAATCGCCTAGTTATAATAATCACAGACTCAAAAAATACGAATAATCGTCCAATTAAAACATACAGTGAAAATGTAGTAATAAAATACGTAAATACATTTAATAATGGAAAAGTAAATCTTAAAGATATATATGAAATTGCTAATACTTATGATTTGAATGATATTCTTATCGAGTGTGGCAATACTTTCTCTAGATATCTGATTAAAGAAAACGCTGTAGATGAGTTTATGCTTTTTGTAGCACCAAAAATTATCGGTGATAAAGGTTATGCTTTTTCCGGAATAGATCCAGTGCAAAGACTTAAAGACAAAATATCACTGCGAATTAGTGAGATCATGCCAATAAAAAATGATCTATACATTAATTTGAGAAAACAATAATGTTCACTGGAATAATAGAAAAAATTGGAAAAGTTTCTCATGTAACAGAAAAAAATATTTCTCAAGTAATTGGTATAAGAATAGATGATTTCAATTCAGCACTTGGTGACAGTATTTGCATAAATGGAGTATGCCTTACTGTTGAAGATATTGATGACAATGTATATACATTCAGTATTTCACCAGAGACTTACAATCTATCAAATTTTAAAAATATAAAGATGAATGATGATGTAAACATAGAAAAATCGCTTACTATAAACAAGCTATTAAGTGGGCATATTGTTCAGGGTCATGTAGATACATGTTCTGAGATAACAGAGCTTAAAAAAATAGATAATTCCTGGTACGTTAAAATTAAAATAGACTCCACCTATATGAAGTATATAATTCAGAAAGGTTCAATTACTATAGATGGAGTTAGCTTGACAATAAATGAAGTATATACTGATGAATTCAGTGTTATGGTCATTCCTCACACTTATAGTAATACTATATTTAAAAATTATAAAATAGGGAGCATATTAAATACTGAAATTGATATCCTCGCAAAATATATTGAGAAATTAGGCAACAAAGAATGATTAACTCTATAGACGAAATTATTAGTTCTATCAGAAAAGGTGAAATGGTCATCATTATGGATGATGAGAATAGAGAAAATGAGGGTGATTTAGTAATGGCATCTCAATTTATAAAAGCATCAGATATTAATTTTATGGCATCAAAAGGACGTGGACTTATATGTCTAACTTTAACCGAATCAAA
>CAJWRL010000081.1 GCA_913046125.1 uncultured Gammaproteobacteria bacterium | reverse complement strand
ATCTGAAGTAGGATAGTAGTAATTGATTTCTTCATTATCTGGATCATTGATACCATCAAATACAGTAATTGGCCATAACCAACTTGAGAACCATGTATCTAGTACATCCTCATCCTGAATAAGATTATCTATTGTTATATTTTTATCAATCTCCTGAGCTTTTTTTAGTGCTTCCTCTTTTGTATTTGCCACAACAAACTCACCTGATGGAAGATAATACGCTGGAATCTGGTGCCCCCACCATAACTGTCTAGATATACACCAGTCATTAATATTTTCCATCCATGCCCTATACATATTTTTTAGTTTAGAAGGGTAGAATTTGATGTTATCATTAATAACATTGTCTAGAGCAGGAACTTTTACTTCTTTCATACTTAAGAACCACTGTGTTGATATTTTAGGTTCTACTACTGCGTCTGTCCTCTCTGAGAATCCAACTTTATTTCTATAATTTTCAGTCTTTTCTAACTGACCAATCTTATCAAGATCCTTAGAAATTTGTTTCCTCACCTTAAACCTGTCTTCTCCGACATAAAGTTTTCCATTCTCATTAACTTTTCCCTCATCATCAAAGATGTCTATTGACTGCAGTTTATGTTTTTCACCAAGTTTATAATCATTCTCATCATGTGATGGCGTCACTTTAAGACAACCTGTTCCAAACTCCATATCCACATAATCATCAAGAATGATTGGAACCTCTCTATCAACTAGTGGTACAATAGCCTTCTTCCCGTGTAAGTGTTTAAACCTCTCATCATTAGGATTTATGCAGACAGCAGTATCGCCTAAAAGTGTTTCTGGTCTTGTTGTAGCAATTGTTAGAGTATCGTTAGTTCCTGATACTTTATACTTGATATAAAAAAGCTGTGAGTCAACTTCTTTGTAAATAACCTCATCATCAGCAAGTGCTGTTTTACCTTCTGGATCCCAGTTCACCATACGAATACCTCTGTATATATGGCCTTTCTCATATAGATCGATAAATACTTTTATGACTGATTTTGAGAGATCTTCATCCATTGTAAACTTTGTCCTTGACCAGTCACATGATGCTCCAAGTTTTTTTAGTTGATCTAGTATTATTCCACCGTACTTTTCTTTCCATTCCCATGCGTATTCCAAAAATTTCTCTCTTGTCAAAGATGATTTCTCTATTCCTTTATCTTTAAGCATTGAAACAACCTTCGCCTCCGTAGCAATAGATGCGTGATCTGTACCAGGAACCCAACAAGCTTCTTTACCTTGCATCCTTGCTCTCCTAGTAAGTATATCTTGAATTGAATTATTTAGCATATGCCCCATGTGGAGAACTCCAGTAACATTTGGGGGAGGAATTACTATAGTAAATGGTTCTTTTTCTTTATTTGGTGATGATGAGAAACAGTTATCCTTTAGCCATTTTTCATACCATTTGTGTTCTATAAGTTGCGGATTATATTTTGAGTCCAGAGACATAAACAAAATTAATAAGTCTAAGCAGCTATTTTTAGCATTGCCTCAATAAATTTATCTATGTCTTCTACTGTCGAGTAGAGATTAGGTGAAACTCTTACTCCTCTTATGCCTCGATCATCATCAATTGGAACTGTAAAGATATTATGGTCATCAAAAAGTTTATCTGCAAGTTTTGATGGTGGTAAGTTTTTAACTCCAACATTTGCTATACCATATGATTGTCCTTCTTCAAGAGGTGTGTTTAAAATAATATTTTTATTCTCTTTAAGTTCACTTGCCCAACGCATCTGAAGAAACTTTAGTCTTTTAGATTTCTCTTTTTTACCAATTTCTAAATTAAAATCTATAGCAGGAATAATCCCATTTTGATCAGAACATGGTCTAGTTCCTAGATGTTCAAGCTTCATAATGTTATCATCTTCATATGCGGTATCACCATAAAGAGGCCATAACCTGTTAACATTACCTTTTTTGACATAAAGTAATCCATTACCAAGAGGTGCACCAAGCCATTTATGAAGACTTGAGGCATAGTAGTCGCATCCTATCTCAGAAATATCCATATCTACATGTGAAAATGAATGTGCGCCATCTACTATAGTTTCTAATCCTAACTCTCTAGCCTTTGCACAAACTTCTTTAACAGGAAATACTTGACCGTTAAGAAAGACCATGTGTGATATAAGAATAACTTTTGTTTTTTTATTTACTGCACTAATAACTTTATCTACGATTTCTTGTTGATTTTTTGGATGAATAGGGACATCTACTATTCTTACTTTGGTTCCGAATCTTCTTTCACGCATATCAAGAGCTTGAATGATATTAGGATATTCTAGGTTTGTTCTTAATATTTCGTCACCTTTATCAAGTTTAATTCCCTGAATAATGATATTCATAGATTCAGTTGTATTTCTAGTAAGTACAAGCTCATCACTTTGAATACCCGCATAATTAGCAAGTTTATTTCTAACTTGTTCTCGCATTTCAGTCTGGCGTGTTCTCATGTAGTAGGATGGAGATTCATTAATTTCATTAACAAAATCTACCCAATAGTTCTTGACGCTTTCTGGAGATGGACTAAAATATCCTGATTCTAGATTAATGAAATTAATATTTTGATGATACATGTTTGCTACATCATTCCAGTATTTTTCATCTCTATACTTTGCATTTAAATCAATTCTATTTTTTTTATAGTCCATAGAGAAAAGAGGAAACAAGCTTCCAGCCGCTATTGATTTATGAATAAAATCTCTTCTTGATACTGACATAGTTACAATTTATTAAAAAAAAAAGGCTAACAAAATGTTAGCCTTTAATTTTAACTATAAAATTTGAATAATCTATTCAACTGTTACAGGAAATCCTGGACCAGGAAAACTTGCAGGATTACCATGCGGTACAGTTGCTCCAAATTTTTCATTGATAGCATCAATAAACTTATTAGCAATAAGGCTATATCCTCTAGCATTTGGATGTATACCGTCAGTTGAAAACATACCGGTTGGTGGAGCAAAATCATAAGTAATAATTGAATTATTAACTACGAATGGGCTAGCACCTCCATATGTTTGGAAGTATCCATCAAAATCAGCAACTGCTACTCTGTCACTTCCTATAGTAGCAACAGCAGTCTTTATAGCTCCATTAACAGTAGCCCTAGCGACTTCAAACTCATAAAGTTCAGAAGCAGTAAGAACATACTCATCTGTTA
>CAJWRL010000080.1 GCA_913046125.1 uncultured Gammaproteobacteria bacterium | reverse complement strand
TGTTGTAGTTTTCCCATGTGTGCCACTTACTGCTATAACTTTTTTATATTTTAGGATGTTGTCATACAACCATTGTGGTCCTGAGACATAGTTCATGTTATTTTTTAAAATATACTCTACTACTCGGTTACCTCGTGACATTACGTTACCTATTATGATTAAATCTTTATCTTTTATATCTTTGATTTTATATCCTTTGATCACAGGTATATTTTCTTTTTCTAAAATAGACTTAATTGGATCGTAACAAGAAGTATCAGATCCTGATATTTCATGCCCCTTTTTTCTAGCAAGGATAGCTATACCGGACATAAAGGTTCCAGAAATACCTAGAATATGAATTTTCATACAAGGAGAGAGAGAACGATTATCAACATAAAGCCGATTATCATGCTATAAAGGAAGGAAATTGATAAACCCATAAAAGTTGTACAATCAAGAGTTTGTTTAAAAATATATCCGTATATTAGCCACGAGTATAGTGTTGCGATAAGAATAACAATGATTATTGAATCCGACGTACCACTCAAAAAAAATATTAAACTTGTTATTAAACCTATAAATGCATGAATACCTAGTATGGAGGTAGCAGACTGAACATACCGTATTCTATATCCAGTGGTTGAAGACATGTTTTCTTTTACACTTAAAACCGTTTGAATGAAGAAAAGGCTGGCACCCACATATATGAGCGATGTGATGAAGGAAATGCCCATATTATAGTTGACGTCATTTGGTATAAAGCTTATTAGTAGGTTAGCCACGATAAATACATTTAAGAGAGTCTTGCTGGATGGTAGATCCTGCGGACCTTTCTTAAATAGCATAATATCTGTGAAAGTTCTGATAATTCCATTCATAAAGTGGTACAATTAGGCCTATTAATTCTATAGTTTAGGATAGCATATTGGATGATAAGTCTATAATAAAATCATATAAACGAGTCTCGGGATTTTATGATTACACTTTTGGCCAAATCTTTAGGCCGGGTCAAAGAAAGCTTGTGAGCATGATGGAGTGTACTCCAACAGACAAGGTGCTTGAAATAGGGATAGGAACGGGCACTTCTTACAAATATTATCCCATGGAGACGGAGGTGACTGGAATTGATATATCTCCTGATATGCTTAAAAAGGCTAAAAAAAACATAAGAAAACATAATCTCCAAAATAAGAACGTAATTATGATGAATGGAGAGCAACTTAAATTTGAAGATAACTCTTTTGATAAAGTTGTTGGGATGTATGTGATTTCGGTGACGCAGAATCCGAACCTATTAATCAAAGAAATGAAAAGAGTTTGCAAACCAAATGGTGACATTTATTTGGTTAATCATTTTAGTTTTGAGACTGATAGTAAATTTATGAAAATTTTAGAAAAAGGACTCATGCCGGTAAGTAAATATCTTGGTTGGAGGCCATACTTTCCATTTTCAGAATTCAATGCCTATGCAAAACTGAATGTTCAGTCAATATCTAAGGTAAATATCTTCGATTATTGGGGTATTATTCACGCAATTAATACACCAGCTGGTTAGCTAACTGCATCATCGATCATTTTTTGAAGTTCACCAGATTGGTGGAGATCTAGAGTAATATCACACCCCCCAATGAGCTCTCCTTTAATGTATAACTGAGGGAATGTCGGCCAGTCAGCAAAGTTTGGAAGTTCTTGCATTATCTCTGAATCTAAAATTACATTTACGTAAGCAAATTCTTTGCCACAGCTTTTTAAAGCCTCTACTGTTCTTGCAGAAAATCCACACATCGGCATCTGGGGTGTGCCTTTCATATAAAGTATTACAGGGCTCTCTTCTACTTGTTTTTTTATTCTATCTAATGCTGACATAGTCTCTCCTAATCAATCTAAGAATTATATAACTTGTATGACTAGTGATCAATGTTTAGTTGTAACCATCTTTCTAGTAAGGTAAAGTGCCATAACTCATTGCCATTAAGATTCGTGAAGTGTTCATTGGGTTTTTCAAGAAGTTTATTAATATATGATGTATTGTATAAATTTCTCTCAAAAGAAGATTCTGATAACAGTGTATCTCTGCAATAGTCAAAGAATTTATCTTTAATTATTTTAAGTGGCGGTACCGGAAAGTAGAATTTATCCCTGTTGATTATTTCATTGCTTAAATACTTCTTTGAGATCTCTTTTAGTAAATATTTTTCGCCATTTTCTATTTTCTCTTCACCACTAACAGAGAGCATAAAACTAATGAGATCAATATCTAAAAATGGAACTCTAGCTTCAAGAGAATGAGACATGGTCATGTTATCTACTCTTTTTACCGGATCATCAATGATAAACATGGAGAGCTCTAGGCGGAAAACTTTATCTAAAATGCTCAAGCTCGGGTCCATTTGTTTTAGCCTAGATTCTATGTCGTTTGATACATGGTTTTCAGAGATATAATCACTGTGTACAATTGTTTTATAATTGCCATATGATCTATCAAAATAATATTTTATGAGTGTATCTATACTACTAAGCTCTTTTTCCCTCATAATTTTCTCATACCAGAAATAACCACCAAAGACCTCGTCAGCACCTTGACCACTCAGTACTACCTTGGCTGATTTAGAGACGTTTTGAGCTAATAAAAAAAATGCTGATGAGTCCTGACTAAACATTGGCTCACTCATGCTCATGATAACTTCATCTAAACTATTTAATAAATCAAGGCTTGTCACACTATACTTTTCATGCGAGGTTTTTAAATCATTAGCAACTAGATCAGAGTAGTAGAATTCATTTCCCTCTTCCTTATTTATTGACTCAAAACCTATGGAGTAGGTACTTAAGTTATTTTTATATTCTTTAGATATCGCAGTAATTAGACTAGAGTCTAAGCCACCTGATAACAAGATACCAACAGGAACGTCAGCAACACTAATTCTTTTTTCAATTGCGGCTGCTAGTAGTGAAGAGATATTTTCATATATTTCATTAGTGTTATATTTTGATAGCTGAATTTCATCGATATTAAAATATCTAGTCTTATCTATTCTACCTGATTTATGAACGGTAATTGTATAACCTGGTTCTAATTTTTGAATATTGTCAATTATAGTATGTGGTGCTGGAACGACTGAATGCAATGTAAATTGGTAATTGAGTGCAATTGGATTAACTTTTCTTTTAACCATATTCTTGAGAATTCCTTTCATGTGAG
>CAJWRL010000079.1 GCA_913046125.1 uncultured Gammaproteobacteria bacterium | reverse complement strand
CAAAATGTTTATGATAACTTTTATGGCACAACTTATGAGTCTATAAATGAAATCCTTGCATCTGGAAAAGATGCTATTTTGGAGATTGATTATAAAGGGATGCTTCTGATTAAATCTAAAATACCATCATCTCAATCTATATATATTCTTCCCCCAAGTATAGAAGAGCTAGAAAAAAGACTGCTCGACAGAGGATTGGATAGTGACGAGGTTATAGAAAAAAGAGTTTCCAAAGCAAAAGATGAGTTAAAATACGTGAAATTTGCTGATTATACGGTAATGAATGATAATTTTGCTCAAGCAACAAAATCATTAAAAGCCATTATTCTTAATTCGAAAATAATACCGTATAATTTTATGTTAGCAAAATAAATATACTTTAGTTGCCTTGCTAGGCATGGATAATCTGATATACTCATTGCTCATGGCTAGAGTTACAATTGAGGATTGCTTAAAGAGGATAGATAATGCCTACGATATTGTCTCCTTAGCAAGTCAACGTGCTAAAGACATTCTCGATGGTTCTGAACCCAAAATTGACTATCCTGGAAAGCCAAGTGTAGTCGCACTAAAAGAGATTGCTGAGGGTTTAATTGATATGTCTTACTTTGAAATTCGAAGAAAACAAAAAATTGAAGACCAGCTCTCAGATGCAATAGCAGAAGAAGAAGCAATATCAGATATTACGACTGAATCGCAACAACTCTCTCAGGTTGAATTAACCGAATCTCAAGTTGAATCAGATGAAGATGATGCTCAAATAGTTGAATCTAAGTCTTCGCAGGAAGAAAATACAGAAGACAAACCCGCCTAAAAATCTTATTCTAGATATATGGCTGTAGCAAAGAAGAAAAGAAATACCGAAGATATTGCTTTTGTAAACTTCAAAAAGAAACTTCAAAAGTATTTGAATTCTTATGAAGTTAAAAAAGTTGAGAAAGCATATAGCATAGCTAAGGATGCTCATAGTGGTCAGAAGAGAAAATCGGGTGAGAATTATATAAATCATCCCCTTGACGCTGCATCATATCTGGCTGATTACGAGTTAGACCATGAGACTATAATGGCAGCCATACTCCATGATGTTGTCGAAGATACAAATATTGGACTTGAGGACTTAGAAAAATTATTTGGAAAAAAAGTTACAGAACTCGTCGATGGCGTGAGTAAGCTTGACAAAATCAACTTTGAATCAAAAGAAGAGGCAGATGCCGCGAATTTGAGGAAGATGATTATGGCCATGAGTAATGATATAAGAGTTTTGCTTATAAAATTAGCAGACAGGCGTCATAATTTATCCACTATAAGTGTTCTAGAAAATAAAAAAGCGAGAAGAATTGCTAGAGAAACACTCGAAATATATGCTCCTCTAGCACTAAGACTCGGGATACATAATTTATCAACAGAGTTAGAAAATCTCTCTTTCAAGACATATTTTCCGCTTAGACATCTCACACTCGTAAAAAATATCGACAAGGCAAGAGGTAACAGAAAACTTCTTATGAGTAAAATTCAATCAGAAGTAATAAAAAAACTAAATTCTGAGTCAATTAAAAGTATTACAAAAGCAAGGGAAAAGCACCCTTATGGAATTTATAAAAAAATGAGGTCTAAAGAGCTAAAGTTTTCTCAAATAAATGATATTTTTGGAGTTAGAATTATCACTCACTCAGTAGATTTTTGTTATAGAGCACTTGGATGTATACATAATTTATACAAACCAATTCCTGGTAGATTCAAAGATTATATTGCAATACCAAAATCAAACGGATATCAATCTCTTCATACAACTGTGTTAGGGCCACACAATTTACCGCTTGAATTTCAGATAAGAACACAAGAAATGGATCAACTTGCTCAATCAGGTATTGCAGCTCACTGGCTTTACAAGACAAGGTCATCTATCTCAAAACTCTCCAGAGAGCAACAATGGCTGAATAATCTTTTGGATATTCAAAAGCAGTCCGGTAATCCAACAGAATTTCTTGGCAGCATAAAAGATGACTTGAACCCTGGAAAGGTTTACGTTTTTTCCTCAAAAGGTGAGATTATTGAGCTACCAAAAAAATCTACCTTAATTGATTTTGCATATACTATTCATACCGACTTAGGTAACAAATACTCATCTGGTAAAGTGGATGGCGAATTTAAACCTCCAAATACTATCTTAAAAAATGGCCAAAGGGTTGTGATAGAGAAATCAGAGATAGCTAAACCAGATCCATCTTGGCTAAACTTCGTTACTTCAGTAAAAGCGCGCACATCAATAAGAAATTACCTAAGAAGTATTCATGAGTCTGATGCTCAGAAGTTAGGAGAAAAATTACTGGTGTCTAGTTTGAATGAAATGGAAGTGTCATTAAATGATGTTCCCTCTAAAACACTTAACTTCATTCTTTCAGAGTACAAATTCGAAACCATTGAGGATTTATATGTAGAAATTGGGCTCGGCAACGTTATACCTAAATTAATTGCTCTAAGAATGGCTCCATCATTCAAGCAAGATACTAGTAAGACTACATACGACATAGAAGGCTCAGAGGGACTAGTTATGTCATATGCAAAATGTTGCCATCCTATACCTGGTGACACCATTGTTGGACATATAACTCAAGGTAAAGGAATAGTAGTTCATCGAAGTAGTTGCAAAAGTATACGCCACATAAAGCGCGATAAAGACAATATAGAATTAAGATGGAGTGAAAACGTTGATAATTTTTTCAGTGCATCTATCATGGTTGAGGTTGAGAATGTTCGCGGTGTACTCGCACAAGTATCCTCGGTAATTGCACAGAGTAATCATAATATTGAAAGCGTGAACTATACTGATACACATGAGGCTGGTCATAACATGATGGTCTTCGTTATATCTGTTAAAAGTCTGAATCGTCTCAATAAACTTATAGATAAACTTAGCAAAATAAAAAATGTTTACAGAGTTGAGAGGAAGAGAAGCTAAAAATGGAGAAAACTAAATTTGGATATAAAGAGATTGACCAAAAAGATAAACCGAGCAAAGTTAATCAAGTTTTTACGTCAGTATCAAATAGATACGATTTGATGAACGATATTATGTCTTTTGGACTCCATAGGCTTTGGAAAAAACAGTTTTTGAGGTTGTGTAATTTAAGTAATAAAAAAAATGTCCTAGATGTCGCTTGCGGGACAGGTGACATTGCTCTAGCAATTAAGAAACAAAAAAATAGTATTAATCTCACATGCTTAGATCCTAATAAGGAGATGATAGAAATATGTAAACAAAAATTTTTAAATAGCGGTATCACAGA
>CAJWRL010000078.1 GCA_913046125.1 uncultured Gammaproteobacteria bacterium | reverse complement strand
CTGGTTTTAGGTACCAGTACCTTTGGTGTGAGAGTTCGAGTCTCTCCTCTCGTAAACTATAAAATATTGTACTATGGCAAAAATATATCATAAAGAATTCAAACAGAAGCTGGACGAGAAGAATAAGATAGACTGGACGAATGAGCCAAGACATGAGAATAAATACAAAACAAACTTAGAAGCTAAACGTAAATATTTTAAAAATATCCTCCACAAATTTCTAGATGATGGCATGATAAAAAAATGTGATAGATCGTATGATATATGTGCATTAAAATTTGGCCCAAAGAACTTTATCTTTGAAGCTACACTAATTCTTCAAGAATTCTCAGATGATGAAGATGAGACATTAACTACATGGGAATATTTACTTTACAACAGAAAATCAGAAACCTATGATGATTCAAAATTTTTTTCAGATTCACACAAAGCTTTGCCATATTTTATTGATAAAATAAAAGATATGGTTGATAATTGAGCACTCATGGCAGAAGTAAAAACTATTAAAGATTCGACTTCAGAGTATACGGTTTCTGTTGAGGTTACAGCTGGTGAATATGAAAAACAATTTGATGATGAGTTATCAAAAATTGCGAAAACTGTAAAATTAGATGGTTTTCGCCAAGGAAAAGTTCCTCATAGTGTAATTAAAAAAAAATTTGAGAGCCAGTGTCATCAAAAGAGTATCTCTTATCTAATAGATTATCATTCGAATAAAATTAGCTCTGAAAAAAAATTCGATCTAGTTGATAGCCCATCAGCAAAACTTTTGGACACACCATCAAAAGAGAAGAATCTTTCATTTGAAGTTACTTACAATATTATGCCAGACATCGATATAGCTTTAATAGATAAAATAAACCTTGAAGTGCCTAGTGTTGAGATTAATGATAAAGATATTGATAAAGTTATTGATAATATACGCAAACAAAATTCTGAATGGTCTGATTCAAGCAAAGAGGCAGCTGATGGTAATAAAATTGTAGTTGATTATGAGGGCAAAATTAATAGTAAAGATTTTAAAAATAACAAACAGAGCGATTTTAGCTTCGTGATAAACGATACTATCAAAGGCGACTCTGCTACGGTCTCACTTTTCAAAGAGTTTTCAAAGGAGTGTATCGGTAAGAAAGTTAATGATACAGTCGAGGTTACTCATAAAATGCCTAATGATTTTCCTGATAAAGAGCTAGCAGGTAACACCGTCATTTACAGTATAAAAATTAAAAAGATATTGATAGGCAAACTTCCAGCTCTCGACAAAGACTTTTTTTCAAACTTGGGAATTTCAACTGAAGATGAATCAGTATTTAGAGATAGTGTTAAAACTCATATGAATTTTGAATTAAAGGACAAATTAGTTTCAAAAAAATATAGCCTAGTAAATGAAAAACTTATTGATGCTTTTGAATTTGATTTGCCTAATTCTTTAGTTGCTAAGCATGAGGCTGAACTAAAGCAACAGTATGCGTCTTTCAAGCAAGCTAATGATGACGTAGATGATAAGATAAAGGATATAGCAATAAAAAGGGTTAAGTTAAATATAATCTATATTAAGTTAGCCAAAGAAATCAAAACAAGCATAAGCGATCAAGAGGCCATAGATTTCTGTAATGATCAATCACCTGCTTTTAGACAATTCTATGGTGAAAAATTGAAAAAAGATAAATCTACAACACTATTGGACGTAAAGAACAAAATGGTGGAAAATGGTATAGTGGAATATGTAATTAATAAATCTAATGTTAAGACTTTGAGTATGTCATTTTCGGAGATAATGGATGACTAAAACATTTAACAATCTAGTACCGATGGTCGTTGAGTCTACATCTAGAGGAGAGCGAGCATTTGATATATATTCAAGGCTTTTAAAAGAGAGAATTATATTTCTCACTGGACCAATAGACGATAACTTATCCAATCTAGTAGTAGCTCAGCTCTTGTTTCTTGAATCCGAAGATCCAAAGGCTGATATTTCTTTATATATTAACTCACCTGGTGGGAGTGTGACTGCGGGCTTGTCGATTCTAGATACAATGAACTTCATCAGACCGTCAGTGAGCACACTTTGTGTAGGTCAAGCAGCAAGCATGGGAGCTGTTCTTCTAAGTGGCGGAGAGAAGAAAAAGCGATTCTGTCTATCAAACGCTAGAGTAATGATTCACCAACCACTTGGCTCCTTTCAGGGTCAAGCAACTGATTTTGATATCCAGGCGAAGGAAATATTAAGCATTAGATCTAAACTCAATCAAATTTTATCAAAAAATACCGGACAAACTATCAAAAAGATACAGGCTGATACCGAGAGGGATAATTTCATGCAGCCAGATGATGCAAAAAAATATGGTTTAATCGATCAGATACTCTTATCCAGAGAGTAAAACTCAACAATTTGATTTTTTAATATATTTCCTAGTATACTGATAGGTGCGGTATTGATATGGAAGATAATACAAAAAATTCATCAAAGCTTTTACATTGCTCTTTTTGTGGTAAAAACCAGAACGAAGTAGCTAAATTAATAGCTGGGCCGTCAGTGTTCATATGTGATGAATGCGTAGATCTCTGTAACGAAATTATAAGTGATGAATTAGAGGAAAAATCCTCAAAATCCAATGAAAAGCTACCTAAACCTCATGAGATTAATGCAATACTTGATAATTATGTAATAGGGCAACCACATGCGAAAAAGGTTTTATCTGTTGCGGTCTATAATCATTATAAAAAACTTAATATTGTCCCTAAGAAGAATGATGTTGAACTAAATAAAAGCAACATATTGCTCATAGGACCAACTGGCTCTGGTAAAACACTTCTTGCTGAAACTTTAGCTAGACTTCTTAACGTTCCATTTACAATAGCGGATGCAACCACACTCACAGAGGCGGGATATGTAGGTGAGGATGTAGAGAATATAATCCAGAAGCTGTTACAAAAGTGTGATTATGATGTTGAGAAAGCGCAGACTGGGATAGTGTACATAGATGAAATTGATAAAATTTCAAGAAAATCAGACAACCCGTCAATAACAAGAGACGTATCTGGAGAAGGTGTTCAACAAGCCCTTTTGAAGCTTATCGAAGGCACTATTGCTTCAGTTCCTCCTCAAGGAGGCAGGAAACACCCACAACAAGAATTTTTACAAGTTGACACGTCAAATATGCTTTTCATAGTTGGTGGAGCATTTTCTGGATTGGATAAAATAATTAGTCAAAGAAAAAATGATTCAGGGATAGGATTCTCAGCTAAAGTAAAAGACATAAAAACAGAAAAAACATATGCTGAGGCTCTGGAAAATGTCGGCTCTGAAGACCTTATCAAATACGGATTAATTCCAGAATTTGTAGGAAGACTTCCA
>CAJWRL010000077.1 GCA_913046125.1 uncultured Gammaproteobacteria bacterium | reverse complement strand
ACAGAAAAAACATATGCTGAGGCTCTGGAAAATGTCGGCCCTGAAGACCTTATCAAATACGGATTAATTCCAGAATTTGTAGGAAGACTTCCAGTAACAGCTACACTAGATGAATTAGATGAAAAATCTTTGATAAGAATTCTTACTGAACCAAAAAATGCACTTGTAAATCAATATAAAAAGCTTTTCGATATGGAAGGATGTGAGCTTGAGTTCAGAGCAGACGCATTATCTGCAATTGCAAAAAAAGCAATGAAGAGAAAAACTGGAGCAAGAGGACTGCGGACTCTGATTGAGAGTCTTCTTCTTGATACAATGTATGATCTACCCAGCCATGATGACATCATTAAGGTAGTTATAGATAAAAATGTTGTTGACGCTGAGTCTAAACCTTTATTAATTTATAAATCTAAATCTGATAACAAAGAAGCTAATAAGTCTTGATATTGACTGAAATGCCCATAAATTAGAAATATGAAGAAAAAGTATATGTCACTTCCACTACTTCCACTAAGAGATGTAGTTATATACCCTAATATGGTTGTTCCGCTTTTTGTAGGCAGAGAACTATCTATCAAATCTTTAGATGACGCGATGAATAACCATGAAAAAAATATAGTCCTGGTTACACAAAAGAGCGCACAAGTTGATGATCCAAATTTTAATGATCTCTATAAAATTGGAACAGTAGCAAATATACTTCAGCTCTTAAAATTACCAGATGGGACCATGAAGGTTCTAGTTGAGGGAACCTCAAGAGTAGAAATAAATAAAGTTGAAAATGATAATAAACTTACATGTACTTACTCAGACATCAAGCCAAGCGACCTCTCGAATGATAATCAGTCGGACGCTTTATTTAGAACATTGGAGGATACATTCTCCAACTATGTGAAACTAAATAAAAAAGTACCCCCAGAGGTAATTTCATCAATCACTGGAATTGATGATTTGTCGAAGCTTGCAGATAGCATCGCTGCTCATATGACATTAAAGCTTGAAGAAAAACAGCAAGTTTTAGAACTCACAGATATAAAAGCAAGATGCGAATTTCTTATAAAATCAATGGAAGGTGAACTTGATATTTTACATGTAGAGAAGAAAATCAGAAGTCGTGTGAAACAACAAATGGAAAAGAGTCAAAGAGAATACTATCTAAATGAACAGATGAAAGCAATACAAAAAGAACTTGGAGAGATAGGTGATGAGAGTAATGACTTAGATCAGCTTCTAAGTAAAATTAAAGCATTAAAATTACCTAATGATGCAAACGATAAAGCTATGAGCGAATTCAATAAATTGAAAATGATGTCACCAATGTCTGCTGAGGCAACAGTTGTTAGAAATTATCTAGACATCTTAGTCAATCTTCCTTGGAATCAATCCACAGAGATATCGACCGATATGAATAGAGCTTTCAATGTTCTAGAGGAAGATCATCATGGTTTAGAAAAAGTCAAAGAGAGGGTACTTGAATACCTGGCTGTCACTAAGAGAGTTAATAAAATCAGAGGTCCAATTTTGTGTCTCGTAGGACCACCTGGTGTTGGAAAAACATCACTTGCTAAATCAATCGCCAGAGCTACTTCGAGAAAGTTCATCAAAATGTCTCTAGGAGGCGTGAGAGATGAGGCAGAGATCAGAGGTCATAGAAGAACTTACATTGGTTCTATGCCTGGAAAAATCATGCAAAATTTATCAAAAGTGAAAACTAATAACCCACTTTTTTTGCTTGATGAAATAGACAAAATGGCTATGGATTTCAGGGGTGATCCATCATCTGCGTTATTAGAAGTCCTAGATCCAGAACAAAATAATGTTTTTAACGATCATTATCTAGAAGTTGATTTTGATCTCTCAAACATAATGTTTATAGCTACTGCTAACTCAACGGATACAATCCCGGCACCACTTTTGGATAGAATGGAATTAATAAGATTACCTGGGTATACGGAAAATGAAAAGCTAGAAATTGCAAAAAAATATCTGATTCCAAAACAATTCAAATTAAATGGTCTTAAAAACACTGAACTTAGTATACCAATTAAAACTGTCAAGGATATAATTACGTCATATACAAGAGAAGCAGGTGTCCGGGCACTTGATAGAGAGATAAATAAGATCTGTAGGAAGTCTGTTAAAAATATCTTGATGTCAGATATCTCGAAACTAAAAGTTCTACCAAATCAAATTGAAGATTTTCTCGGTGTCAGAAGATTCTCATCAACAATGCGTGATAAGAGAGACATGATTGGTCAAGCGAACGGGCTTGCTTGGACATCAGTCGGCGGTGAAATGTTACGTATTGAGTGCGCTGCCATGTCAGGTAAGGGAAAAATTACCCAAACTGGTCAACTTGGAGATGTTATGCAAGAGTCAATAAAGGCAGCAATTACAGTAGTCAAAACCAGATGTCATGATTTAGGCATTGATGTAGAACAATTTGATAATAAAGATATTCACATTCATGTTCCAGAAGGTGCTACACCGAAAGATGGACCGAGCGCTGGTATTACTATGGCATTAGCAGTTGCTTCAACCTTGTCATCTATCCCAATAAAGTCAGATATAGCAATGACAGGTGAAATTACACTCAGAGGCGAAGTATTAGAAATTGGTGGCCTCAAAGAAAAGCTATTAGCAGCATTAAGAGCAGGCATTAAAGAGGTTATTATACCTAAGGATAATGAAAAAGATTTAAGAGAAATTCCGAAAAATATCACTGACAAACTTAGAATTCATCCTATAAAATTTGTCGATGAACTATTTACAATTGCTCTTAAGACTAAGCCAGTGAAATTAAAGCCTCGTCAGAAAAAGCCTCTAGATGACAAGGACACAAATAATAATATTACAAAAAACCTTCAGTAAATCAAATTGAATTAAAAGTAAACATAATTTTAATAACTTTTGATGTTTTTTTTATAAATAATACCCCACTTTTTCTATATATTGATGTAAAATGGCTGATATGTTGATCAAATTTCAACATTCTATAACTGCGATTTAAAGAGGTGTTAAATGAATAAAGCAGAATTTATAAATGCTGTTTCTGAAGCAGCAGGCAGTAGCAAATCTGATGCCACAGCTCATGTTGAGGCGATGATTAGTGTCGTAACAAGTGCATTAAAGGGTGATAGCGAAGTCGCTCTAGTTGGTTTTGGAACTTTCAAAGCAAAAAAACGTGAAGCAAGAACAGGAAGAAATCCTAGAACAGGAGAATCTATACAAATTGCTGCTTCAGTAGTACCTTCTTTTAAAGCCGGCAAAGCTTTTAAAGATGCTCTTAATTAGTATTCCTAATTAAGGGTGATTAGCTCAGCTGGTTAGAGCGCCGCCCTTACAAGGCGGAGGTCGTAAGTTCGACT
>CAJWRL010000076.1 GCA_913046125.1 uncultured Gammaproteobacteria bacterium | reverse complement strand
TCTATTAGACTTTTTTCATCAAGATCAGATGGTAAATGTATGTATTTGCTAGGAATATTTTTCAACTCTGGAACATATTTTCGAATATAATCTCCGTTAGGATCAAATTTTTTACTTTGCGTTACAGGGTTAAATATTCTGAAGTAGGGTGCTGCATCAGCGCCTGTACCTGCAACCCATTGCCAACTGGCGCTGTTACTTGCAATGTCTGCATCTACTAAAGTGTCCCAGAACCACTCTTGACCATATCTCCAATGTGTTAAGAGGTTTTTCACTAGAAACGAGCCTACAATCATACGCACCCTATTATGCATATATCCTGTTTGCCACAGCTGCCTCATACCTGCATCAACTATAGGATAGCCTGTTAGCCCTTTCTGCCAAGATTTAATATTTTTTTGCTTATTTTCCCACTCGAAAGAGTCAAATTTCTTTTGTAAATTATCATGCGTTAGATGGGGAAAATGAAACAGTAGGTGGTATGAAAATTCTCTCCAAACGAGTTCTTTGTAAAATATCTCGCTATCATGACTATTATCATCTTGAATAGATTCTGCTATTTGTCTAATCGAGATTTCTCCGAATCTTATATGAGGGGATAGCATGGATGTTTTTGGCAAATCAGGTCTATTTCTATCTTCTGCATAACCGTGTAATCCTGAGGATAAAAAGGTGTGCAACCTTGTATTAGCACCTTTTTCGCCCGGTTCCCACATACTATCCAGCTTTTGATGCCAATTTTCCTCTGGCACGACAGTTTCGATGACCGATTTGCTATCTTTACTCTCTGTTGTTGGAAGATAATGCAGTTTGCGGATATTGTAATTGTAAGATTCATATTTAAATTCGCTATATTTCTGCTTGTAGAAAGGTGTATATACTTTGAAAGGAGTGCCATCTTTTTTTAGAGTTTTACTCGGATCCCTAAGTAAAGTTGAATGATAGATATTTAATGTAAGTCCATGTTTTATAATATATTCTTCAATCTCATTGTCTTGTGATAACTCTTGTTTGGAGTACCTTGCGTTCCAACACACATCAGTTATGTCATAACTATCAATTAACTGTTTAAGTATGGTTTTAGGGTCACCCTTTTTAATAACAAGATTGCCACTCATAGATTTGCAAAGAGACCCCAAACTTTTCTTGAGCCACCATCTGCTACTAGACCCGATAGGCATGGATTCATCAATAATATAAACTGGTAGAACACTGTAGTTATTCGCTAAGCATAAATTAACTGTATGATTATCAGTCAACCTAAGATCGTTTCTAAACCAAATAAGACAATTTTTCACTAATAATACTCCTTGTTTATCAATTGCAAATCGTTTGCTATAAATGCCAAGATTATCAGAGGTGATGCGTAAATTCACCTTTTTAGGCAGACAAGAGTGTATAATTAAAAAATGGAATTAAGCATAGAATACCTGGTAATTTTTCTGTTATTGCTTGCGATCGCATTCCTAGTTTATAAGAGTAAAAATACGTCAAATAACAGCACGATAGGTGACCATAATCAAATAACTCTTGAGCAGTTAAAAGATGCTGTTAAAGAGTTAGAGAGGGCAACCAATCAAAATTCGTCAAATATGAACGAGATGTATACGCTTTTAACTAAAGGAGGCTCGGTAGCTGGGAAATTTGGAGAGATTAACCTAAAGACAATACTTGAGAGCGCAGGTTTTAAAAAAGGTGTCACATATGACGAGCAGAGGGGTATTGGCGGCTCAATTCCTGATATTGTCATCAAACTACCAGATAGTAAAAAAGTGATTATTGATTCAAAAGTCTCACTTGCAGATTACAATGACTACCTTAATGCAAAAGACGATATAATAAAGGACAACTCCCTCAAAAAGCATCAAATGTCTGTTAAAAATCATATAAAGTCGTTATCTTCGTCTAATTATCGAAGTCTTTTTGGAGACGACTCTCTCGACTTGATCATTATGTTTATGCCGATAGAGGGAGCATATATGCTTGCATGTGACGATGATATGGTCAGGAAAGCTTCTACTGAAAAAATAGCAATCGTAGGCCCAACTACATTAATCGCGATATTACAAATCATATCACGCACATGGAGCAGCAAGCGACAGTCAGAAGCAACAAATGAAATAATCCTTGCAGCAACTGATATTTATGACAAAACAAGATTAGTTGGAGAAGCATTTGAAGAATTTGAGAAACATCTTGAGCAAGCAAATAAATCTATTGCGTCAGGTAAAACAAGAACTAAAAACCTTGTTTCTAAAGTTGAAAAAATGCGTACAATAGGTGGCTTAGAGCCAATTAAGAATATTTCAGATAAACTTAAAGTCATTGATAAAGATTAATGCGCCTGTAGCTCAGGGGATAGAGCAATGGTTTTCTAAACCATCGGTCGGAGGTTCGAATCCTTCCAGGCGTGTTATAGTAGATATAAGTATTTTTGTTAGACATCGGAGGTCGTTATGATGAGTGTACACCCAATATTTATTCTTGTTTCAATTTGGAGTGGGGTAATAATTTTCTTTTCGGCAGTAGTTGCCCCAACTGTCTTTAAATCATTAGAAGAGAGAGAGGCTGGCGTATTTCTCAGAGCATTTTTCCCAAAATACTATATTTTTGGAATTGTGCTAGGGATAGCATCTGTGATAATACTAATGATTATGCCTGTTAGTGTCATTTTGACTTATGCTATTGCTGCAATGACATTACTGACTATATTAGGAAGAATGTCCATACCAGTAATCAACAATGCTAGAGATTCTGGAGACGAGGCCGGATTTAAGAAATATCACCTCATCAGCGTTATGATGAACGTATTAACGTTGATTATAGGACTCGTGATCTTAGGTATATATTTATAAATGGTATATAAAACAATAATATCTATCGATGATTTAAAAAATAATCTAAATAATGATGACTTTCTAATCTTTGACTCCCGCTGTGATATTAAAGACAGCGGATACGGTATTGATTCTTATACAGAAGGGCACATTCCAAACTCGATTTTTGTTGATGTTGACACTGATCTTGCTAGCGAGAAAAGGCCAGGGACAGGTCGTCATCCTTTGCCAGATCCAAATACATTCTCCGAGAAGCTCTCTCATTGGGGTATGAGTAATAATAAACAGGTTGTCGTCTATGATGATGCAGGCGGTGCCTTTGCCGGCCGGCTTTGGTGGATGTTGAAGTGGTTAGGCCATGAAGCAGTAGCAGTCTTGGATGGAGGGCTAAATTCCTGGGTTAAAGGAGGAAATAAGCTTGTTACAACACCTACAGTTTTTGAAAAAGCACATTTTGAGCCATGTGTTCAAGAAAATATGATTG
Source organism: uncultured Gammaproteobacteria bacterium (assembly GCA_913046125.1). GTDB lineage: Bacteria > Pseudomonadota > Gammaproteobacteria > CACLCV01. Next base: position 79 of record CAJWRL010000076.1, on the reverse strand, counting down.
CTACAGTTGAAGATGTTGAGGAAGCACAATTTAAAATAAATACAATCTTGCTAGATGCTCGATCAAAAGAGAGATATGA
>CAJWRL010000075.1 GCA_913046125.1 uncultured Gammaproteobacteria bacterium | reverse complement strand
TCGTAATAATTACAGACTAAATATGACAGTTTCCAGAATCTCTTTAGAAATTTATAACCGCCCTCAATTGCTGAGTCAGACCATTCAAGGTTTTGTTCAGGGGGAGCGGCGAATAGAATAAAAAGCCTTATTGTATCGGCGCCAAATTTATTTATTATGTCGTCTGGATCAATCGTGTTGCCTTTAGACTTTGACATTTTTGCTCCATCTTTTAGAACCATCCCTTGTGAAAGTAGAGATATGAATGGCTCATCATTATCTACTAAGCCTTCGTCTCTTAGAAGCTTATAGAAGAATCTTGAATATAACAGGTGTAATATAGCATGCTCTATACCACCTATATATTGATCAACAGGTAGCCATGATTTGAATTTTTCGTTAAACATTTCTTTTTCATTATGGGGATCAAGAAACCTTAAGAAATACCAAGATGATTCAAAGAATGTATCGAATGTATCAGTTTCTCTTGTAGCTTTTTTGCCTGTTACAGGACAAGTAATATCTCTCCACTCACTAGTTCTATCTAAGGGATTGCCCTCACCATCTAATTTAATATCTTTTGGTAACTTGACGGGCAAATCTTCCTCTGGAACTGGGTGTACCGTGCCATCTTCATGATAATAGACAGGTATCGGGCATCCCCAATACCTTTGTCTGGATATACCCCAATCTCTTAGCCTATAGGTGACTACCTCTTCCCCGAGATTGTTATTCTGAAAATGGTTCGTTATCTTTTCTTTGGCAATATCTGATTTTAGTCCATTAAATTCAGAAGAATTAACAAGGACACCTTTTTCAACATACGGAAGACTATTTGTGCTCTTTTCGTTGTCAATTACCCTGATAATTTCAAGATCAAATTTTTTGGCAAAGTCATAATCACGAGGATCATGAGCAGGTACCCCCATTACTACTCCAGTGCCATAATTATCAAGAATGTAGTTGGCAATCCATATTGGGATTTTTTTTTGAGTGATTGGATGCAAACAGTATTTTCCTGTAAAGACCCCATCCTTTTCCACTTTAGCAGATGTCTCTTCAGAAACTTTTTGTTTCTGATATTTAGTTACAAAGTTTTTTATTTTTTCATCTTTTTTTGAAAGATTTGAAGCTAGATCATGATTGATACTAATAGCTATGTATGTTGCACCAAATATAGTATCTGGTCTTGTAGTAAATGCTGTGAAGATTTCAGAACTATTTTCAGATACAAAGTTTATATTAAGGCCCTTAGACTTTCCTATCCAATTCTTCTGCATTAGCTTAACTGATTCAGGCCATCCTTCTAGCTTGTCAATGTCATTAAGTAAATCGTCAGCAAAGTCAGTAATTTTTAAAAACCATTGAGGAATTTTTTTTCGCTCTATTAGAGCGCCTGATCTCCAACCCTTTCCATCAATAACTTGCTCATTAGCAAGAACTGTTTTATCGACTGGATCCCAATTAACTTCAGAAAGCTTTCTATATACTAAACCTTTTTTTAAAAGTTTTAGAAAAAACCATTGTTCCCATTTAAAATATCTTGGATCAGCTGTTGATATTTCATTATCCCAATCATACAGTATTCCAATATTTTTTAGCTGAGTCTTCATATGCGCAATGTTTGATTTTGTCCACTCCTCAGGATGAACGTTGTTTTTGATAGCAGCATTTTCCGCAGGCAACCCAAATGAATCCCAGCCCATTGGCTGAAAGACGTTTCTACCTTTCATAATATTTGATCGTGTTATTACATCACCAATAGTATAGTTCCTGACATGACCGATATGTAATTTACCACTTGGATAAGGGAACATGCTAAGTACATAATATTTATCCTTGCTTTTTGAGAGTTTTTCTCTTGTACAACCATTCTCGTCCCATACTTCTTGGGCAATTTTTTCAACTTCTCTAGGATTATAATCTTTATTCATAGTGTTTTTTTGCTCTATTTAGACCGTTGATGAGTAGTGAGAAAAATATTAACATCAAAATCAAAATATCACCATATTCCGAGTAGAAAGATCTATTCATTTTTGTTGGGATTCGACCCTTTAATGTTCCCTCTTCATTATTTTTGATCATATCAACTATTTGTCCATTATTATTTATTACTGCGCTTATACCTGTGTTGGTTGCTCTAAGGATGTATCTGTTGAATTCAAGTGCTCTTATTTGTGTTATCTGAAGATGTTGATGTGGAGCTAATGACATACCAAACCACGCATCATTGCTAATATTAACTATAACCTCATGACTCGAAGAAGATTCAATAAGGTTTGGAAACGTGCTCTCAAAACAAATCATTGGTATGATATCAACGTTACCAAATGATATTTTATCTATCTTCTCAGAGCCACTTGAAAGATTTGAAAGTGGGATATTAAGATTTTGGGATAATTGCAGGAGAGAATTATACCAAGGGGTGTACTCACCGAAAGGTACTAATTTTCTCTTATTGTATATATCAATTTTATCTGAGAAAAAAAACATACTATTGAAAAACTTGTCATCATTTTTTGAGAATAATCCTGTGATAAGCATATTTGTATCATGAGTTGTTGTTTGAAAAAATTTAAAAAGCTTATCTTCTCTAGTAAAAGGAATTGGTATGATTGTTTCTGGAAAAATCACTAGGTCACTAGTCCTGTTATTATCAAGCACAGCATTGTATTTGCTCATTATCAGAGAATATTGACTGCTATCATATGATTGCTGGGGGTAGATATTAGGTTGATAGAGTGTATAACTAAGTGTCTCTGTGTCAACAGAATTCTTATTTATATGATTTATTGGGTTAAGAGAATAGAACGCAAACAACACTAAGGACAAGGATAGAAATATTCTATTTCTTTCAGTAAAGGCCTTATAGAAAAATAATGAAGTGAAAATCACAAAATAGCTGACTGCGAAACTTCCCATAGTAGGATATATAGAATCGAATATAGTTCCATTTTGACTGTGCCCAATAAGAAGCCATGGGAAGCCTCCATACAATATTGATTTTAAGTACTCCGCCAATACAAAGAGAGATGCAACATAACTAAGGTAAAAATAATTATTTGATGATACAGATTTGTATAGTCCGATCAGTAGATATGGCAAACTGATAATTAGTGCGAATAGGAAAGTTATAATAATGCTAAGTAGATGCCCAAGTGAACCGTAATTAATCAAAGAATTATTTATCCATGACGTGCCTAAAAGATGGCAAAGTAGCGTGAAATAAAAGACTGCCTTAATCTTATCCTTAATTGATAGGTTCTCTAATGAGTGGAGGAGCAGGATTAAAGAAAAAAATATGAGTATTTTATAGTCAAAAGGTGAAAATGATAAAACATAAAATATAGAAGATATTGAGAGGTATAGAAGTTTCAAAAGTATTTTAGGTCTTTTTTATAGTAAGTTGTATGCGGTTAATTTTTTTTGAATCCGCAGATAGCACAGTAAACAGGAATTCTCCACTTTCCAAAGTCTCCTGCTTTTTTGGAACTTTTTCAAATTTATTAACCAGAAAACC
>CAJWRL010000074.1 GCA_913046125.1 uncultured Gammaproteobacteria bacterium | reverse complement strand
TCCAAGTCCTTCGAAAATAAATTTTCTATAATCTGAGAACTGTTTCTCGCTTGTCTCAATTTTTTTCTTACATCTGGATCATCAAGCTTGCTGCTTAAATAAGCTAATAGCTCTAGATGATTACTGTAATTCTCCTCAGGCACAATAATAGACACTATTATGTCTACATCTAGACTGTCTATGTTATCAAATTCTACTGGCTCATCTAATGTTATAATTGATATAAATGGGTATTCGATATCTTGAACTCGAGCATGAGGTATCGCAACACCCTTACCAATCGATGTTGAGCCTAATTTTTCTCGCTCGTAAAGTTTTTTAAAAATGTCATTTCTGCAAACACCAGATGATTTGCTGAGGAGATCAGAGACTTTTTCAAGGATACTTTTTTTTGTCTTAGAATTATCATTCACAGATACATGCGAATCTTCCAATTTAATTTTAATCATCAGCATTCCTTTTTCTTTGTGCTGAGTTTGGTATATTAATTTTTTCCCTATATTTTGTGACTGTTCTCCTTGCTACAGACACCCCTTTTGTCGTAAAGTATTTTGAAATTTCATTGTCACTCAATGGTTTATTTGAATTCTCCTCTTTAATGCACTCTTCAATCATTTTCATAATTACTTTTGACGAAATCATAGTCCCAGTATCAGTAAAAAGTTCAGATGAGAAAAAATATTTTAATTCATACACGCCTCTTGGAGTCTGCACAAACTTATTACTGGTAGCCCTAGATACAGTTGACTCATGAATTCCTAGAGACTCAGCGACATCTTTCAGAGTCATTGGTTTCATACCAATATCGCCGTCGCTTAGAAAATCTATTTGTCTTTTAAAAATCTCTTTACAAACATTTAGTATCGTTAAGCTTCTATTTTTGAGAGATTTAATAATGAATTTTGCTTCGTTATAGTTTTTACGAAGATAATTTAAGTCTGTCTTAATCTTACTCTCTTTCATTAATGACACATACTCTGCATTTAACTTTAATAATGGCTTACTTTTCGTAAGCTCTATTACCCACTTACCGTCTCTTTTAAAAATTATAATTTCAGGAGAAATATGATAGGAATCTAATTTTTTTGAAATCTCAAGACCAGGTTTAGGATTGAGTTTTCTAATAAGTTCAAGTGCATTATCGTCAAAGTGAGTATTTTTATTCAGTTCTGATAGGATATTTTGGAATTTAGAACTATCGGAACTATCTATCGTTTTTAGATATTGAATTATTTTTGATGCCTTATCATGTAAGGGCGATTCTTTATGCGAATGATCTAATTGTATGGATAATGAATCACATAAATCTATTGCACATGTTCCAACAGGATCGAATCTTTGTAATGTATGCAATACATAGAATATGTCTTGGAACGAGGCTTCAATTTCTCTATTTGCTTGAATAAAGATGTCCTTTAGGTCCTCTGTTAGATAGCCATTGTCATTCACACAATCGATTAGTATGGAAGCAATTATTTTCTCATTTATCGAGAATGAAGACATGTCTACTTGTCTACTTAAGAACTCATGCAAACTCTCAGTCTTTTTATGATACTTCAGAATATCATCAGCATCAATATTAAGCACACTGACTGGTGGCCCCTCATCATAATTTGATTCAACCTCTTCGTTTTTTTCTAGGAGAGGATTTTCTAGAATTAAGTTATCTACCTCCTTTTCTAGATCATAGGTATTCAGCTGAAGAAGTCTAATCGCCTGCCTTGTTTGCTGAGATAATACCTTTCTCTGGGATAATGTTGTTGTTTGCTTTAACTTATTCACAATTTAAAAGATTCACCTAAATAGACTTTCTTAACAATTTCATTTTTAACAAGATCTTTGGATTTCCCGGATGCTAACACTTTGCCTGAGTTGATAACGTATGATTTATCACATATTTTCAATGTTTCTCTGACATTATGATCAGTAATTAGTATTCCTATATCTTCTTTTGCCAAAACTTTTATTATTTTCTGTAAATCTATTACAGATATTGGATCAATCCCTGCAAATGGTTCATCGAGTAAAAGAAACTTAGGTTTTAGAGCTAATGCCCGAGCGATTTCAACTCTCCTTCTCTCTCCTCCCGACAATTGTATACCTTTAGTATTAATGAACTTACTTAAATCAAATTTCTCAATCAGATGTTCAAGAATGTTGGCTTTTTGAATTTTACTAAGACTACTATCAACTTCAAGAATTGAATCAATATTATCTTTTGCTGTCATGTCTCTGAATACAGATGGCTCCTGAGGTAGATAGCTGATTCCTTGCTCAAATCTTTTATGAATTGGTTCGTAAGTTATATTTTGATCATTAATGTATATGCTACCCTCATCTGATTTTAATAAGCCAACAATCATATAGAAGGTTGTAGTTTTGCCCGCGCCATTTGGGCCCAAAAGTCCAACAATTTCACCAGAGTTCACCTCAAGCGAAACATTATGAATAACTGTTTTACTCTCGAAAGATTTTTTTAGACCAGCTGATGTAAGAGTCGACATATTAATTTAAATTAAACGTAGTGGATACTTTATTTCTTATACTTTTCTTTAAATTGCTTGCAGGCTTATTTTTAACAATCCACTCACCTGTTTTAGTATTATATATCATTTGGTTGCCTTTTATTGTCTGTGTCTGATCATCCTCTTTTATAGTTCTCTCTGCATCACTTAATATCGTAATCAAGCCTTTATCAAGGTTAGCTGATAACCCATTTCCTGTTGTAATTGAATCGGATGTTATTATTGTTACAGCCCGATCTGTCTCTATTAGGTCCTTAGATAAGTAGAATATAGCATACGAAGTATATAATTTGACGGTATTTCCATTTGAAGAATTATTTCTGTTTACTAAAACATTACTTTTTAGATAAATCTCACTCATTTCACCAGTAGGATCAATAGCTGTCTCAGAGCTTATGTTAGTTATTAAGTTGGAATTAAACATTTTTAACTTTGGATTTTTTATAAAGGTATAATTATCATCATACTTCTCTAAATATAATCCCATTAAACTCCATTTAGTTGACATGTCAGTATCTATATTTTTTGATGAGAAGTTGTGTATCTTGTTTTTCAATTTTCTCTGTTCTGCTGACTCACTTGCTAGCACATTTAAATGCACGACTAACAACAAAAAGGAAAAGTAAGGAATAAAATTAAACATTTTCATTTAGTGTTCTTGAAAAATAGATGAGATCACACACATCCCTTATCGCACCATAACCACCCCGCCTTTTAGTTACCCAATCAAATTGTTTTAAATCAATTGTGGGATTAGTATTAGGGACCACGACTGACATCCCAACACTTTGAAGAATTTCTACATCCACTGTATCGTCCCCTACGAAACATACTTTTTCTAGAGCTATCGGTATATTCCGCTCATTAAATGACTTAAGTTTATTCCTTGTGCCTTGAATGACGTATTTAATACCCAATTCTTTTGCACGATGATTCACACACTCTGATTGCCTTCCTGAGATAATCATTATCTCTATTCCTATAGACTGAACTATTTTTATGCCATGGCCATCTTGAGCAAAGAATTTCTTGAATTCATTACCCTCACAATCATAGTAGAGTCCACCATCTGTTAGTACGCCATCTACATCAAATGCCAATAATTCAATTTGTCTGGCTTTGTTGATTACCTCATCAG
>CAJWRL010000073.1 GCA_913046125.1 uncultured Gammaproteobacteria bacterium | reverse complement strand
TCAGATCCGTCTGGTCTATGTTTATAAATTCTCAATGTCCACATATATTGCGAGATATCAAAAAGAATCTGCTGCTGAAGACACGCGTTTATTTTTAAGCAGTCTTCGATCATATTGTTGGAAGGAAAATTATCAAGTTGAGGAAAGACTTTGAAAAAAAAGTTGTTTGTCTCTAAGTTGTATGTACACATGCAAGGAAGAACTTTAGAATTTGTTAACTTCGCCAACTTGCTAATTGATTTTAGCGTTGCCTTTTGAGTATCAAAAAAATCAATGAAGATCGAATCATCAACACTTATGTCCTCATCTGCTAGTAAGTATAAAACACATGGCTCCTTCATTTTTTTTATAATGCTTTTTAAACTATTTTTGTTTCTTGGGTATACAATTACTTTGTCTGTGGTTTTACTTCTGGACTTACCAATAAACCAATTCATTAATTTATTTTTGAAAGGTTTATAGATGCTCAACAAATTAAACTTTGATAAAGCTCGGCCACCAAAATCTAAGGAGAGTGTATGTGGCGCCAGCAGAATAACGCTTTGTTTATTATCTAAGATTTCATCAATCAAATGTAAATCACTTTTGCTTATTAGTTGTTGTAGATATTTATCAGATCTCCACCATAGTAAAGGGAGGTTTATATACATATGACCTAGGTGTTTAAAGAAAAGTTTAGATTGATTATTAATGCTGTTCTCATCCAGATTTTTAAAAGTCATAGATAAATTCTTTCGCGTAATATGTCTTTTTGATTTACTAAATTTAAATATTATTTTACCTAGAGCAGTTCCCAACACCCCACGAATCCTAGTAGGAAGATATGCGATCAAAAGTGTTAGAGACAGGAAAATCCATATAAACCAATACTTCGGAAGGAGGTAAGTAAATGAAAACTGTTCTCCTTGAGATGGTTGTTCATTGAACGGATTATTTTTTGATATGAATGCTTTCTCCACTTTAGTATTTCCAGAAGTATTTTGTTATGAGAATGATGAATGTAAATATCTCTAGCCTCCCTATTATCATCATTAGGAGTAATAACGATTTTGAAAAATCATTTAATGATGCATAATTCCCGTATGCGTCACCTAAAGCAGGACCTAAGTTGTTTAGGCAAGCTGCGGTTGCTGAAAATGATGTAACAATGTCATGTCCAGAGAGCATTATTAATATTGATGCTGTAAAAAACAGTATGACATAGAGGATGATGAAGGATAATATTGTTTCGATTGTCATATCGTCAACTTTTTTATCATTCACTTTTATTGTTATTTCTGCTTTCGGGTGTATCACTTTTAATAACTGCTTTTTTATTGATTTCAAAGCAATGGTAAACCTTATAACTTTCATTCCTCCACCAGCAGAACCTGCACACGCACCTATGAAACTTGATAAGAAGACAATGGTTATTATAAACGTAGGCCAATTACTATAGTTCGATACAGTAAAGCCGGAAGTAGTAACAAATGAAAGGATATGAAAAATAACATCGATATTCTCGAGAGACTGTGTTCTACCTCCAATAGAAAAGATAGTTACCAGTAATAATAGAATAATAATTATCAGTATAAATGTTTTCATTTCTGAGTTAGATGTGTAAACCGACAGAGATTTATTTTTATAGAATAAAAAATGTAAAACAAAATTCAATGCAGATAGAAACATGAAAACCATGCATATAATCTTTATTAAATTGCTTGAATAAAATCCAATGCTTGCATCATGTGTAGAAAATCCCCCTATGGAGACCGTAGAGAAACTATGCCCAATAGCATCAAAATAGCTCATACCTGCGATTTTATACAATACTGCGCATGCAATAGTAAGGATAATATATACGCCCCACAAGCTTTTTGCCGTTTCCGTTATCCTAGGGGAAAGTTTGTTGTCCTTTACGGGAGAGGAGGTCTCAGCTTTGTACAAGTACATACCTCCAACTCCAAGAATAGGAAGTATAGCGAGCACTAAAACGACAATTCCAATACCTCCCAACCATTGGAGTAATTGTCTGTATAGAAGAAGAGGTTTATTAAGGCCGTCAATGTTTGATATCACAGTAGCACCAGTTGTTGTCCACCCTGATGTAGATTCAAAAATAGCTTCTACGAAGCTGAATTTCAGACTCTCGTCCATTAGAAATGGAATAGCTCCAAAGAAGCTTAAGACAAACCAAAATATTGCTACAATCAAAAATCCTTCACGTACTTTAATTTGTGATCTTTCTTTTTTGTTTGGAAAGTATGCGAGGAGACCTACAAAAAAAATAATTAAAAATGATTGAAGAAAATTATCTATACTCTCTCCATAGAAAAACGCTGCGCTTATTGGTATTAATATGAACGAACTAAAAATCAGTAAAATAATACCTGTAATCTTAAGTATTTGATAATAGTTCATTTAGAAGAATCCAATTCCAACTTGAAATAGTTTTGCCAGCTTTGGAAAGTCTCTCTTATTTAGAAGAAATATAATCAACCTATCTTCACTACATATCTCTATGTTTTCTTCTGCAAGTATTATACTTTCATTTCTATAAATAGCTCCAATTCTACAGCCTTGAGGTAGTTCAAGATCGGATATTTTCTTACTAACAACTTTTGAAGTATTTTTATCCCCATGAATAATGACTTCAAACAATTCTGCTTCACCAAACCCTAAAGAGTGAACTTTCACAACATCACTTGCTCTTACAGATGCCAAAAGTGAACCAATTGTTACATCTTCAGGCGATACAACAACATCTATCTCTTTAGAGACTAACTTACGGTATGAGGGCTTATTTATTATTGCGATTGATTTTTTCGCACCAAGATCCTTCGCTAGCTTAGATGATAGTATGTTCATTTGATCATCATTCGTCACACTACAGAAATAATCAACGTCCTTTATTCCCTCGTTTTCTAATAGAGATTCATCAGATATATCATCATTTAAGACCACCACACCCTCTAGAGTCTCTGAAAGGTATTTCGATCTCGACTGATTTTTCTCTATTATCTTAGTTGAGAATGTCTCTGATAACTTTGCCGCAAGAATAGTTCCTACATTACCACCCCCAGCTATCATTATATTCTCCACACGGGACTGGTTCTTCCGCAATTCACTCATGAATCTCATATTTTCTTCAGTTGCAAGAAAAAATACATCGTCTCCTGTTTCTATAATGGATGAGCCATTCACGGGTAGTGATTTTCTATCTCTGTATATTGCAATGACATTTACATTTACATTTGGCATATGCTTTCTAAATTCTGAGAGTTTTTTGCCTGCTAATGGGCCATCTTTAAGAACAGTTACACCAATGACTTGTAATTTGCCGTCAGCAAAATCGAAAGCTTGAAATGCTCCAGGATGCTCTATGATATTCTTAATAAAATCTGTAACGAGCTGACTAGGGCTTATTATTGAATCTATAGAAAATAACTCAAGGTTAAAATCAGATGTCTTTTCTCGGTACTCTGCATTTCTCAACCTAGCAATTACATTTGGAACGTTAAACATTTTTTTTGCTAGATGACAGGAAACTAAATTAACCTCATCGCTTGCAGTTGTTGCTATTAATATATCGCAGTCACTTAACTCCACTTGATTAAGAACCGATGGGGATGATGCATTTCCTTGTATAGTTTTTATATCATTGTCTTCTTGAAGATCCTCAAGCACAGATGCGTTATTATCTACTAGGGTAATATCATTTCCATCATCAGTAAGGATCTTGGCGACAGACGCGCCAA
>CAJWRL010000072.1 GCA_913046125.1 uncultured Gammaproteobacteria bacterium | reverse complement strand
CTCATCAACTAAACAGTGATACAAAACCTTGTAATCTTGTAATGCTAATGCCTAGACTTAATGAGTAATTATAGAGAATCTACATCAGAAATCTCTGGCAAATCTGCTAGCGTATTTTTATTGAAGTAGTCTAAGAATTTCGAGGTAGTTGCGAATAATTCAGGTTTACCGGGTGTTTCTCTGTGTCCCACAACTTTAATCCACTCTAGCTCCAATAATGTCCTTATAATATTTGAATTGACAGATATACCTCTGATGTCTTCAATGTCCCCTCGTGTTACTGGCTGCTTATAAGCAATTATCGCAGTTGTCTCAAGAAATGCTTTTGAAAATCTGTTGGTACCCTTATCCTTGAGTTTAGAGATATATACTTCTAAACCTGTCTTTGCTTGAAACCGATAACCGCTCGCAACATGTTTGATATGGATAGCTCTATCAACATACCTTTCATTCAGATTACTAATGCTGGATTCAATTTTCTTTTTAGTGATTTTTTTATCATCAAGTATTTTAAGTATTTGGCTGATAGTAAGAGGCTCATCGCTAACTAGAAGTAAGCACTCAATTATATTTTCTAGAGAATAGTTCACGATTTTAATGCTATATATATGTTCGACATTGATTCATTTTGAATGATATCAATAAGTGATTCTTTCACTAGTTCTAATACAGCTAAGAATGTAACTATCACGCCTAATCGTCCCTCTTGAACATTGAAGAGTTCTTCAAATAGTACGTTATCATTTACTTTTAAGACTGATAATATTGAAGACATCCTCTCCCTCACAGAGAGAGTCTCCGACTGTATATTATGTGTAGAAAATATCTCTGCCCTTTTTAAGACGTCAATGAATGCTGCTTTTAATTGTTCAATTTTAAAATCTGGAGATTCAATAACGTTTGATTTATCAGAATCAACGCCATTAGTAACTACATAGAAATCCCTATAATTTCTTGGTAGGGTCTCGAGTTTTTCAGAGGCATTTTTGTATTTTTGATACTCAATGAGTCTCTTGATAAGGTTAGCTCTCGGATCATCCTCTTCCTCATCCTCTGTATCAGCTGGTAACAAGAGTCTTGATTTAATCTCAGTTAATGTCGATGCCATCACAAGGTAGTCTGAAGCAAGTTCGAAATGCATTTCTTCCATAATAGAGATGTATCTCATATATTGTTCTGTAATAGGAAAGACAGGTAAATCAGTAATATCAATATTTTGTTTTTTTATAAGATATAACAAGAGATCCAAAGGGCCCTCAAATTCCTCTAAAATAATTCGAAGATATTCTGGTGGAATAAATAGGTCCTCAGGTAATTGAGAAATTTTCTTTCCGTTGTATATCGCGGTTATATCAGTCAATACTAAAGCCCATTAATTTATTTACTTCACCAATTGTTTTACTTGCTCTCTCTGTTGCTTGATTAGCGCCGTCCTCTAAAGTGGTTTTCAAATATGATATGTCAGATTTAATTTCATTTATACTGCTTGCAATTGGTTCAACTAGATTTATAACAATATCTTTTAGTTCAGACTTGAAGAAAGATATTTCTTTATCAGAGAAGAGATTAATTACACTGTCTTTATCGATGTTTGAAATAGAGCTATATATTGTAATTAAATTATTAATTTCAGGTCTATCAGAAAGTTCATCACTAGATGAAGGCATCTTTAGTGAATCAGATTTTGCTTTGCTGATTTTAGTTGATATCTCATCGTTAGAATCTGTTAGAAGAATTCTAGAATATTTGGATACATCTGACTTACTCATTTTATTATTTGCATCTCGTAAGCTCATAATTCTTGGTGCATCTTTATTTATAATTGGGTCAGGGAGTTTAAAATATTCATGACAGTAGTCAGTATTGAATTTATGAGCAATGTCTCTTGTGAGCTCTAAGTGCTGTTTTTGATCGTCTCCTACGGGCACTTTATCTGCGTGGTAGAGAAGAATATCAGCAGCCATTAGGACTGGATATGCATATAGGCCAAGTGATGCATTATCTCTGTTCTTTCCGGCCTTATCTTTGAACTGAGTCATTCGATTTAACCATCCAACTCTAGCAGTGCAACTCAGATACCATGACAAAACGCTGTGCTCTTTAACTGAGGCCTGATTGAAAATAATACATTTTTTTGGATCTAAGCCTGAAGCCAGAAATATAGCCAATACACTCAAAACATTTTCTTTGAGTTCATTTGGATCCTGAAAGATAGTTATAGCGTGTTGATCAACAATACAAAAAATTGAATCACATTCGTTTTGAAAGTTAAGGAATTGTTTAATTGCACCTAGGTAGTTTCCTAAGTGTATTTCCCCCGTAGGTTGTACCCCCGAAAAAACAATATCTTTAGACATATTTTCTATCTGTCATGTGGACATTTTAACATATAATACCAATATGACTGAAGAAAGAATTAAAATGATAAAACATGATTTATCGAATCTCGAGCCACTAGAGATAACTATCGAAGATGAGGGACATCTTCATGTCGGCCACGCTGGAGCAAAATCTGGGGGTCATTTTAGGCTATACATCGTATCAAAGTTTTTTGACAATATGAGTGTAATTAATAGACACAAATTAATTTACAAAACGTTAGATAAGTTAATGAAAACAGAAATTCATGCATTGTCGATAACTGCAAAATCTCCCAATGAGTTATAACTCTAATTTAAGGACGTATGCATCTTCTCTGCCTTCGTGACAATCGTAATAACCCTTCCTCACTCCAATTTGTTTGAATAATAGTTTTTTATAGAGTGATTGAGCTATTTTATTACTTGATCTCACTTCAAGGATTATATCTTGAGAATTTCTGATTCGAGCATCATTTATAATGAGCTGTATGAGAGATCCTCCAATGCCGTTATTTCTAAATTGAGTGCTGACAGTAAGATTAAGTATATGGGTTTCAGGATATGAAATCTTTGAAATTATATAACCAACAAGTGCGTCTCCAAAGAAAACAGAATATGAATCGTAGTTATAGAGAATACAATCTCTTAATATTTCCTTGGTCCAAGGAAAATCATATGATTTTATCTCGAGTTCATAAATCATATCTAAGTCCTTTACCCTCATTGGAATAAATCTGTATAGTTCTGAACTTTTAACTGCCATACGTAATACTTTTCATTAATAAGATATCATCCCAAACTTTACTTTTCTCTGAAGGGCTCCTCAATAAGTATGCGGGATGATAAAAGACCAACATAGGAATATCAGTGTTTTTATAGTAATGTACTTTGCCTCTCAAGGAGGACATTGGCTCAGATGTATTCATGAGTCTCTCGGCAGCTACTTTACCCAAAAGGATAATAATATTTGGTGAAATTAGACTAATCTGCCTATCTAAAAATCTTGAACACGAATTAATTTCATCGCTATTAGGATTTCGATTTTCTGGCGGTCTGCATTTAACAGTATTTGTAATATAGACATTGTCTCTAGAGAGTTTCATTGAAAATAGTATTTCGTTGAGGAGTTTACCTGCCCTGCCAACAAATGGTTCACCACTTAAGTCCTCATCTTTTCCCGGAGCTTCACCTATTATAAGTATTTTGGCTTTTTGGTTGCCTTTACCAAAAACTACATTATTCCTTGTATTTGATAATGAACATGCATGACAATTTTTTGCTTCTAGTTCTAGATTATTAAAATTTGACAAATTCATTTTGCCATTTGGTATGTTTTTAATCCATGAAGTATCAATATTCATAAGATTTAATAACTCACGCTTTCGAGACATTTAGATACCTGATAATTTTTTTGTTGCAAGGTCA
>CAJWRL010000071.1 GCA_913046125.1 uncultured Gammaproteobacteria bacterium | reverse complement strand
TATATCTCATTGCTGCTGGAGAGTCGCCGTCAATAGAGCCAAAGTTACCTTGACCATCAACTAGTGGATATCTCATAGAGAATGGTTGAGCTAGACGAACGATGGTGTCATAAACAGCAGTGTCCCCATGCGGATGATATTTACCAATCACGTCCCCAACGATTCTTGCTGATTTTTTATATGCTTTGTTATAACCGTTATTTAGCTCATGCATCGAATATAATACCCGTCTGTGAACAGGTTTAAGGCCATCTCTAACATCTGGAAGTGCTCTTCCGACAATGACGGACATAGCATATTCAATGTAGGAATGACGCATCTCATCATCTAATTTTATTTGTGAATAATCAGACATTTATGGGTATATTTTGTGCCATATTTAAGTCTATATTTTAGCACAAATAGGGTTTATAAACGATATAAATTAAAGCTGTATCAGTATAGAATTTTATAATGTTTATAGTTTCTCCAAAATGGGTATATCTCTCAAATAAAAAAATAGAAAGTAACAAATCCCTGTTAATAGATCGCTCAATTATAGCTGATATTTTAGTTAATAATAAAATAGATAAAACTTATAGCAAGGTACCTCGAATACATTATCAAAATCATTTGATGGTTCCAACTTTTTCTGAGAGTTACATTGATATTAATGATTGTGACAGTCAACTAAAATATAGTAGAAAAATTAGTAATCTTTTTAAAAATGGTGTGACAAGAATACAAGTAGTAGCTAATGATTATAAAAAAATACTTAAATATACACCATCTTCTAATATAGATATTAGTAACAAAATCACACTTGATTCATCAAAATGCACATACGATGATATTAGAGAAATGTTGAAGACTATAGACTTCTATAAATCTGATACCTCGAAAGTATTTAGTATTAATTTACTCAATATTAGAGATTTCAAAAAAGATTTAATAATGAAAATCTCTTCTATATGTAATGAATTAAATTTATCAATAGATATACATCTAAATGAAATATGTAATTTAACAGATAATAAAATTGATGAGTTATTCAAATTCTGGGAGGAAATAAATCTTCTAAATAACTGTGTAGTACATGACTTTTTAATTTCTAAAAAAATGGTACAAAGTTATATTAGTAAATATAAAATTCTGTTGTGTGTAAAATATTCTGAACTATTGGATATAGAAAATGTTAAATCATTATTATCACTAAAGCGCAGTAGTAATAGATATGTTCTAATATCAGATTTAGAGAATACATATAGACTTTATGACTTTTTTAAAGTTGTAAATATTCTCTACGAGAATAAGAATGCTTTTGATGACAGAAAGATACTTGACTCTGTTACATCGAATACATCTGATTTTTTTGCAGAAATATCGTCGTCTGGCATCATTGAAAAAGGCAGTTTAGCTTCATTTAATATATTTGATATCAATTCAAAAAGACTTCTATGGAAAGATGAGGACTGTCCAACATTAGCTGATCTTGACAATCAGAGCTTGACTGCTGTATGGTCATCTGGAGAGTGTGTGAATATTAAAACATGATTAATAACAATAACAATCAAGAAAACCTTTTCGATGAATATGCATATGATTGGTGGAATAAAACAGGTAATTATAAACTTCTCCATAAGTTGAATCCATTGCGACTAGAATATATTACTTCTAGATTCGAGATAAAAAATAAAAAAGTTTTAGATATTGGCTGCGGCGGAGGAATACTATCTGAAGAATTGAGTAAAATGGGTGCAAAAGTCACTGGAATTGATTCTTCAAAGAAATCAATCAATATTGCAAAAAAACATGCCGAAGAGCAAGATCTAGAAATAGAGTATATCAATGGATCAATACTGGATGTATCAAGTCTTGAAAATTATGATTGTGTTATATGTTTTGAAATGATTGAACATATTCACAAACCAAACAAATTAATTGAAAAAATAGGAACTATTACACAAAAAAAATCACATTTATTCATGTCTACTATCAATAGAAATTTAAAGTCATTTATTTTTGCTAAAATATTTGCAGAGTACATCTTAAATGTTGTGCCTAGGGGAACGCATCAGTACGCTAAATTTATTACTCCCTATGAATTAAACAATATGCTCGAGCAACATAACTTTAATATAGGCAGTATTGATGGTATTTTATTCAATCCAATAAATGAATCATTTGCTCTGGGTAATAACACTGAAGTGAATTATTTTCTACATGCTGAAAAATAACAAAGAAATACTCAGCGTGCTATTTGACCTAGACGGAACACTAGCTGATACATCCCAAGATATGTGTGATTCATTAAATAGGATCCTTGATTCGCGTGATCTGAAACAAGTAGATTGCCTAAACATAAGAAAATACATATCTAGAGGCGCAATTGGAGTCATAGAATATGCGTCTGTAGTTAATGGAAAGTCAATTGACTCCTCTTTGTTGAGGTCAGAGTTTTTAGAAGATTATAAAAATAATTGCTTCATTAAAACGACATTGAATAAAGATATGGATCAACTACTAGATTATCTATTGAGTGAACAGATAAAAATTGGTGTTGTAACGAATAAACATTCAAGGTATGTGAACAAAATTATAAAAGGATTAGGTATTGAGCAAGATTTAAGCTGTGTCGTAACTGGAGATATGGTACTGAATGCAAAACCAGCAAGTGATAGTTTAATGAAAGCTGCTGAAATCATTCAATGTCCAACAGATAATATAATATATGTTGGTGATGATGAAAGAGACATTATAGCGGGAAAAGGAGCTGGTATGATTACAGTTGCCGCAAACTTTGGATTCATTAATGATGAAATTAACATACACTCTTGGGAGGCTGATCTGATAATTGATAATCCTCTTAGTTTGAGACAATATCTAATCAATTAATACCAAAGTCTTTAGATCGACTAAATTGAAGAGCTTAATAACATCTGTATCACTCATTCTAATACAACCTTGGGATTGTTTGCTCCCGAGTGTATCACAGTGTGGGGTACCATGAATATAAATATATCTATTATATGAATCTACATCACCACCCTTGTTCTTCCCTTCTTCAAGACCGTTCAATCTCAATATTCTTGAAGTGATATAATCTGAATCATCAAGTGGAATTTTTTTAATTACTTTTTCAGTTGGTCTTCTGTTCTTGAATAGTGTTCCTGCGGGTAATCCTTCTCCAAGCATAGTGGAAACGTGATGTAAACCAGTAGGTGTTTTTAATGAATTCATTCTACAGCCCATACCATATTTGGATGTAGATATCTTCGACTCAAGAATGAGACTGTTATCTTTAAAAAGATAAAGTGTTTGATTAGAAGAATTGACGAATATCATGACTGTGCAGTTAATATACAACTACTTCATCGAACGTATCATCAGTTTGTGTTTTTTTTCTTTTTTCAGCATCATTTCTCAGTTCATCAAGAGCCAACAAATAATCTTCACTAACATCTCCTGTGATATAGTGACCATCAAAACATGATGAATCGAATTTTGTTATTGATGGACGCTCACTTTTTACAGCGTCAATTAAATCACTCAAATTTTGATAAAATAACTTATCACATCCTATAAAATCAGCCACTTCATCAATTGTACGATTATCAGCTATAAACTCCTTACTTGCAGGCATGTCAATTCCATAAACGTTAGGATATTTAACTGGAGGAGCAGCTGATGCCATATAAACTTTCTTTGCACCTGCCTCCCTTGCCATTTCAACGATTTGCCTAGAGGTGGTTCCTCTAACAATAGAATCATCGACAAGTAATACTGTTTTATTGTTGAACTCTGATTTAATAGCATTTAATTTTCTTTTAACTGACTTAGAGCGTTCATTTTGTTGAGACATGATGAAAGTTCTACCTATATATCTGTTTTTGATAAAACCCTCTCTAAACGGAATGCCTAATT
>CAJWRL010000070.1 GCA_913046125.1 uncultured Gammaproteobacteria bacterium | reverse complement strand
TAGTGTTTTCACCAATGTTCTTTACTTGATGCCTTGTGATTGTAGAATTATGCATTGTCGCCCCTGTAGGAATATCACGTTCACTGACAGTGCCATCGGGTAATGTGATTTGGGCCTTACCGCCTTCAATGACATATGCAGTCATAGGATAATGATCATGCATGCTATCGCTTTGGCCTGGAGCAAAAGTTACTTCAAGGACTTTTACATGCTCATTATCTAAAAGAACTTTGTAAATATCAGGTGAAACTTTTTCAGGATGTAAATCGATCACTTTTGGTGATTCTGAGCAAGATACTACAAATGCTAGCGCTAATGTATATATAAAATTTCTCATTTAATTTTCCTTTACAGTTGAATCTGATAAGTATTTTTTAAAAACTAGTTGAATCCTTTGAAAATTACATGTAAATATAATTATTGGCATAAAAATAAAAAACCCCACTAATGTGGGGCTTGATGTGTAAAAATAATTTTATTTCAATAATATCATCTTTTTTGTCTGTCTAAAATCTCCAGCTTCAATACTATAAAGATAAACTCCTGCAGATACTTGCTGACCTTGGTTGTTCGTAGCATTCCATTGAACTGCTTTGTAGCCAGATGATTGATTGGCATTAATCAGATTATTTACAACATTGCCAAGCATATCATAAACCGTAACATTCACAAATGAATCTTCAGGCAATTTATATTGCAGGGTTGTGATTGGATTAAATGGATTTGGATAGTTTTGTGAAATATTGTAAGTCTTCGGAGTTTCATTCATTGAATTGTTGTTTAAAGAACAGAATGTGCTCCAATCATAAACCCATGCAGTTGTTTTTTCGCTCCATGAATTATGTATAGCGCACTTATTTTCATCAGATAAATTATTTGTTACTACGTTAAATATATTCTCCATGTTGTTTACATTCGATACTTCCCACGAAGAAATATCTTGATCGAAACTATCGGCGTCAAAAAACATTTGCCCCATGTTCGTTACGTTTGAAACATCCCAATTGGAAATATTTTGGTTAAACTTTTTTGCTCCGTAAAACATTGCTGACATGCTTGTTACGTTTGAAACATCCCAAAATGAAATATTCTCATTAAAATTATTATGATTTGAAAATAAACCTGACATATTTGTGATGCTTGAAACATCCCATGAAGAAATGTGACCATATAAAGACAGGGCCGAGTCATTATCAAATATCCAAAGGTTGACAGCATCAAAAAGCTCTTCGTTACTCTGTACTTGAAAATCACCCGTTGAAATTCCTAAAAATGCATGATCCCAAATATCGTGCCCTAAATTTATTCCATCCGATGCACGTACAGACCATCCAAACACACCAAAATCAGGCGACTCATATGCATTATCATATAATTCTTGGATGAAGCTATTTAGAAATGTTATCTGATTAGTATCTATCGTCGTCTCATAGAGTTGATTTCTTATATAACCTAAAATGTCAGAATATTCAGAATACCAAAAACTTATTGTATAATTTACATTTTCAATAGTTTGGCTATGGTTTAGTTCCCAATTAAAAGTAGTACTGTTATTCAAACTATTCTGATTGAAGTAAAGGGTGTCTAGCGAATTTGGATGTGTAATAAATAAGTCAGATAAAACTGAGTCTGTAGAGACTTCGAAAGTACAAATGTTGTGCCCATAATACCTAGAGGCTCCGGGAAAATAGGCACTTGAAAAATTAAAATGCCCAGTACTTATATCACTTACACTCAAACCCAGTTGCAATCCCATGACGCCAAAATAACCCAATATGACTTTAGAGCTATCTGCTGACCATGTATTTATCGTTGGAATTACATAAGGGCTACCATAACCATTTATAAAATCAAGTTCTCCTGTACCTATATCAAAACTACAATAACCACCATAATTTTGGTCAATCTGTGCGGCAGTCATTACAAACTTATTTACACCATGATCGTTATATGCGACAACATACCCACCAGTAAATTCGTCCAAAGAGTAGAGTAAGGAGGGACTTTCCGGATTTTCGGCAACATCTAGTTTATAAATTGCTAATGTAGTATCACTTGCTTCAGGATAATATATGCTTGGGATATATAGGTTGTTATCTTTTCCCCAAAAAAATGAATTATATCGCATAGAATTGTAAATGGGAGGAAACCCAGAGTGATAAACCAACGTGTCTGAGACATCTAATGTAAGATCGTGAATAACTATTTGAGCATTATCATTATCAGGATCTCCTACGTAAAATAATATTCTGCTTCTATCATGTGACATTTGATATTCAACGCCAGCTACTGAATTTGCAATTAAATTACTCTCTTGATCACTAATCGAGTAGGACATGATGCTAGATATGTACCCATCTCCTCCCTGATTAAATGGTGAAATTATACTGTCAATCTTTACATAAAGTATTTTGTCATTATCATGGGTAAATTTTCCATTATATGCATTCATTACAAGTGTATCTTTTTCTATATAATTATAAAATATCAAAGGCGGAAGATTAGCAAAATCTAATATTGTTTCTTCTTGGTTATATTCGCACAATAAGATGTGAGATTGATCTTTTGAGACATCATAAAGAAATGCGTTAGGTAATATCAATTCAAAATCCAAATGAGTATAATTTTCTATTTGCGAATCTAAATTGACTTTGAATATGCTAGGACTTTCATCATAAAAATATCCAGAATGATACATATAATTAATATTGTTGCTATGATTGAGACCAACAAATACAAATGAAAAGAATAAAAAATATTTATACATATATATCTCCCTAATTAAATCTAACAATCATCCCATAAACAGGACACGGACTTTCTTTTTTTGCACTTAAGGACTTTCTTGGACTTTAATTAAACTACCAAAAACACACTCCTACAGCACTCTCATGGCGAATGGACTTTGTTTGGACTTTATAGTGGGAGGGTTATATGTGTAAAAAGTAAGTGAGTGGGATTTAATCACAACGTGGGTCAAAGCAAGCATCATAGCCACCCATACCACCACCAAAAGATTCAAATAATAAGAGCACCGTTAAACCTGTTGCTAGACCTACTAGAGTACCGGATGAAATAATATTTTCAGATTTCCGCTTTTTAAATTCTTGTAGATAAAGTTTTTCATAATCTTCATTATCAAAAGAATTTATTGCTTCAATTTTATTTTTATCTAGTTTATTAAAAAGATAATATGAACCAATCATACCTAGAGAACCACCACCTATAATTGATGGGAGTAAAATATCATCATCGTCAATTTCAAATATGTCCTCACCTATGAAGAAAGTGGCAGTAGCCAAACCGCCTGCCCCAATTAAAGCCAAGGGTGGGTAAGCTAACCATCTTTTTGCATCCTTTTTTGCATCACTTTTTGCATCATAAATAGCTTTCTCTTCTAGAGATAACTTTTCGTAGTCTACAATATTTCTGATTTGGTTTACGTTGCCATTTTTAATGATAGTTTGACCATCTTTTAACTTTAGACTTTGTATCCGATTTATTGGAACACCTTGGAACGTTGATGCTTTAGTTGGTTTAAAGTAGACAACACTTTTTTCAATTCTTGAAAATTCCCCTAGAAATATTGTACCCCCCTTTGATACCAATTTATCAAAATCGGATTCAATCTCACTGGTATTTTGCCCCCAAGCCAACCCAATGAATAGTAGTAGTGTGAGGTGTTTAGTCACCTAATCTCTTTAAACCGATTTAACAATCATCTCAAAAACAACCCCCGCACGGGTGTTGTGACAACCATTCAAGTAACTTAAGAATTTATTAATCATTCAATTCTATAAGTCTAATTCATTACCACCTACCAAGGGAATCCATCTTAAAAAAGATATTGCTAGTAACTATAAATCCATTGTCATAAGCAGCAACAACATCAGTTGCATTATTAATACCTTGCGCAGATGGAATAT
>CAJWRL010000069.1 GCA_913046125.1 uncultured Gammaproteobacteria bacterium | reverse complement strand
TGTGTGCACCCTTGATTCATCATCTTTAAAAGCTCTTGGACTAATTCAAATAAATAATGAGGTTTCCATAAAAGGTCGGTTCGTAGGGTTTGATGATCTTTTTGAAGAGATAAGATTAGATCATTGTTTCATTATGTAAAACTAATAGCTTTAGTTTTTTCTACCCACTCTCTTAAGCTAGCAATCTTATTAATATTAATGTTATACACACCAAAAGCTTGCTCTACTTTACCATGAATGATAAATAATGTCTCCCAATGTATGATATCACCAAATTCAGAAAACACCTTAGGAAATAAAATACATTCATATACATCTGTCTCATCTTCTAGTGTCAAAAACTGCATGGGCTCATTAGCACTTGTTTGTGTCTCTTTTCTAGTGATATACATACCTAAAAGATAAATGTTCTCCCCTAATTTATTTGGTATGTCTGTTGCAAAAGAAATACGCTTACTAACAATTGGGCGGTAAGGTTGTAGTGGATGAAGACTAATCGGATATCCAAAAGCTTCAACCTCTAAACGGTATATTTCATCAGCTGTGAGATCATTTTTAATCGGTCCAAAACGCAGTGGTTCATTGTCATCCTTATCATTAAGATAAAATTCAGCAACTATGTAAGCAATTTCCCTGTGACTTAGCCCACAACAAATATTTTTAAAACACTGTGCATTTGTCAACACCATTGCATCAGACAAATCTAGCTTAACCCGAAATAGAAAATCATCTAACGATTGAAATGGGCTAGACTTCCGCTCAGCTAAAATTGTTTTGATTGTACTTTTCTTCAATTTCTGAATGCTCATAAATCCCATTCTAATTTGATTTTTTGCGCCAATCCATTCATACTTACTCTCGTTGATGTCTGGTAGTTTTATCATAATACCAAATCGTTTTGCTTCACTCATGTAAGCATATGAAGAATAATATCCTCCCTGATTTGATATTACTGAAGCAATAAATTCTGCTGTGAAATGACTTTTTAGGTAAGCACAAGTGAATGCAAGCATAGCATAAGAAGCGGAATGAGGTTTGCAAAAAGAAAAACCTTTAAAGGATGATATCATCTCCCAAGCCTGCTTAATGATATCATTACTATAACCTCTTTTCATTGCCTTGATAAAAAACGTTTCTCTCCAATATTCTATTTTAATTTTATCAGAATTTCGTGAAATCACTTTCCGCAATGTGTTTGCATCTAGATAGCCTAAACCGGTCATTATCATAACAACCATTGAAACTTGTTCTTCATAAACCATAATGCCATATGTCTCTTTCAGGCATTCTAGATCTTGATGGAGGATATCCCATTTATTACCATGTATACGTTCTAACATTACATTTATAAAACGATTAGCTGCCGGACGAATTATAGATGAAAAAATAACAATATGCTCAAAATCCACGACTTTTGCCCTTGCCATCAGCTGTCTGACGGATGGACTTTCGATATAAAAAACACCTATCGTTCTCCCTGCTTTCATCATACTTTTTGTCTTGATATCTTCAACAGGTTGTATTTTATGATAGTTAATATATGGATCATCATTTGTGATCGATTGAAGATTGATCTGTTTTATGGTGTCTCTTACAACAGCTAGACTTCGATTACCTAATAAGTCAATTTTAAGCAGTCCAGAATCTTCAACTTGATCCTTTTCCCATTCTACTATTTGCACTCCTTTTGGAGCCTTTAAAACAGGAACGTATTTGTATATCTCATCAGGTACAATCACAACGCCTCCTGGATGTACTGAAGAATGTCTAAATACGCCCAAAATATTCTCACTACTTTTCAATACATTTTTTAATCTTTCATCAATATCGACCTCAGAGAACCTGCTATCTTTTTGAACTTGATCTTTTAAATTCCTGCTAAAAGTAAATGACCTCACACGCTTTGTTATGCTATTAATCTGTTCATTTGAGAACCCATACACTTTGCTAACTTCCCGAATTGTTGAACGTGGTTTTAAAAATACTTGATTTGAAACCATTGCAGTACGGTGATTACCATATTTTTTAAAAACATAGTCAATTATATTATCACGCTCATCCCAAGGAAAATCTATATCAATATCAGGCATACACACTCTTTCAGGGTGAATAAAACGATCAAATGATAGATTATATCTAATTGGGTCAACCTGAGTAATAAAAAGACAATAACTAACCACAGATGCGGCAGCAGATCCTCTGCCGATTGTTGATTTAGTTTGAGAGACAATATCTTTTACAATCAAAAAATATGGAGCAAAACCTTTCTGCATAATGAGGTTCAATTCATGTTCAATGCGAATACTTATCGCACTTGATATCTCTCCATACCGTATTGCAGCACCCTCGTAGGTGTACTTGTTTAATTTTTTGTTCGCTTGAAACGTATCTTTCAATGATAACCCAGGGAAAATAGTATTAATAAATGCCCAGTTATCTTTGCACCGTTTTGCTAAATAGTGGCTATTATTAATCGCATCCAAGCTATTTGGAAACAGGTCTATCATATCAGATTCGTTTCTAAACCAATGCTCCTCATTCTTGTACTCATCTATAGCCAAATCATCTAATGTGCTATTGAGATCAATTGCTCGAAGTGTTTTATGATATATGTGATCTAATCTATTCTTAAAATAGACGTCTGCTGTTGCAATCATTTCTAGTTTGTATTTTTTTGATAATTTCCTTGCTGTAGGCTCCTGCATTCCCGGACGCAATTCAACAAAAAGCCTGTCATTAGGGATAATGTCTTTTAAAGATTTGAGTGAAGATGATTTATGTGCGAGAACAAATAAACCACTTGAATATTTTTTTAATATATCTCCAGCAGAACGATTTGGATCTGAATAACAATCAGTAATTAAGCGGCACATGTTCTCATAACCAATGTCATTCTCTACTAGAATCACAACCTCATCAACATTTGTTATAAGATTAACTCCCGCAATTGGCCTGACATTTTTTGACTGAGAAGCTTGAACGAAATTTATAAATCCTCTAACCGTGTTCACATCAGTCAACGCCACATGTTGGGACTCATTTAACGTAATTATCTCTTCGAGTCTGAGTGTACTCCTCATTTTTGAATAAATTGAATGAATATTTAAATGAGTAAACATAATAACTAAACTATGAGAGCAATAATTTTAAGATTTACTCAATGACCTAAAACGTGTAAGACATTTGCTTTTTTAATAGAAGTAATACCGTACTTATGACGTATGACTTCTACAGCTCTTGATATTTCCATATCACGCGATTCAGGTATGTAAAATAAATTTCTTTGTTCAACATAAGGTCTTAATTGACTGACATCCAATAGGATACTTCGTATCGAAATACGCCTCGTGTTTGCTTTAAGAAATAATTCTTTACATTTTTTACCAACAGATGCATCATCTGGATGATCTACTCCTCCAACTTTACTTGAGCTAAACCCATCCATATAGTGAATCTCTAGTCTAATATTTTTTGATACTTGACCACGCTCTCTTAAAATAAATGCTATTTTCTCAGATAGGTCTTGAACCGCAGATAATAACATATCTTCACTATTAGTATTTTTTGGCAAAATTATTTGTTCTAATAGATGATCTTTTAAGATAGGTGGTTTTACTAATGAAGTATCTACTCCCACTGTTTCGTTTGCTAATTGAATGGAATGTGTTCCAAAAAGAGTACGAAAATCATCAACGCGTTTTGATAATGTCTGAAGTTGAGCTATTCTATCGATTAATAGAAAATAAAGTACTTTACATACTGGTTTCAGTCTAGCAGTTGGTAGAACCTTAAAACTCAAAGGAGCAAGAAAACGATCTTCCATACCAGGAGTAACTTCGTGGATATTATCAGGAATAACACTCGTTATAATTTTACTAATGAGTTTGTTAGCACCAATACCCATTATGGATATAAGGCTAATACGGCTTTCTACTTTTTTTAAAATAGACAATCCAATGTCTTTTATATCTTTATTCAAAAAAGCCATCCC
>CAJWRL010000068.1 GCA_913046125.1 uncultured Gammaproteobacteria bacterium | reverse complement strand
TTTCCAAAGTCTCCTGCTTTTTTGGAACTTTTTCAAATTTATTAACCAGAAAACCCCCAATAGTCTCAATATCTTTATCAACAAGGGTACAGTTAAATTTTTGATTGAAATCATCCAAGGATAACAGTGCGTCAATTATATATTTATTATTAGCCTGTTGAATTATCAGCTCCTTACTGGAGATATCATGTTCATCATCAATCTCTCCAATAATCTCCTCAATCAAGTCTTCTAGTGTAACTAATCCTGAAATATTACTATGCTCATCAATTACAATAGCAATGTGATTACGACTTGCTTTGAACTCATTTAAAAGTATATTTAGTCTCTTACTTTCAGGGATAAATTTAGCTGGCCTAATATAATCATGAAGATCAAAGTCATCAGAGCTTATTATTTGATTTTTTAATAAATCTTTTGCATGCAGGATCCCAAGAATTTCGTCAGGTTTGTCATGTATTACTGGAAAACGAGAATGTCCTGATTCAATTACTTTTGTTACAACAGCATTTAGTTCCTCATTTACATTGATCGTTATCATATATGGACGTGGAATCATAATTTCTCGAACCGGAATTTCTGACACACTGAAGACACCTAAAATCATTTGAAATATGTCTTGTGTGATTAAACTATTCTTCGCAGCAGTATCCAGAAGAGTGATTAAGTCTTTTTTATCTTTAGGTGTATCGCCCAATAAGTCCTTTATCTTATCAAGCCAGTTATTGTCTTTAACTTCGGACATATGGATTACCAAAATTCATACTGTTTAGCAATTTAATCTCTGTCTTTTCCATAAACAAACGTTCTCTTTTTGTAACATGGTTATAACCCTGAAGATGCAACATCGAGTGGACAATCATATGTGCCCATCTAAAATTAGTTGAAAACCCATATTTTTTTGCTTCCCTATTAATAATTTCTGGGCACAAGATAATATCACCATAGAAACCATCATCGTCATAAAAAAACGTGAGGACGTTTGTTGATTTATCTTTTTTCAAATACTTGCTATTTAAAGACCTCATTCTTTTTTGGCCTACGAAAATAAGATTAACATGATTTATGAAGCTCTTCATGAGACTAAAGCGTATCCAAGTCTTTAAGTTGGATGTTGATGGCACGTACTGTTTTTTAATGTACCTAACGTAATTAATCTTTATTTTTTTTTCTTTTTTCATATTCACTGACAATCGATGAAACAATCTTATGCCGCATTACGTCCTTTGGTCCGAATTTTACGGCATCAATACCTTTTATATTCAATATAAATTCCAGACAATCTTTTAGACCAGATTGTGAGTCTTTTGGTAAATCTATCTGACTAACATCCCCTGTTACCACAGTCGTGGAGCCGTAACCTATTCTTGTTAGAAACATCTGCATTTGTGAAATGGTGGTATTCTGAGCCTCATCCAAGATGATAAATGCATCATTAAGTGTTCTTCCTCTCATATATGCCAACGGTGCTATTTCTATAACTTTTTTTTCTAGGAGTTTGTTGACGGTTTCAAAACCTAAACATTCATACAATGAATCATATAATGGCTGTAAATATGGATCTATTTTCTCAGCTAGATCCCCAGGTAAAAAGCCAAGCTTTTCCCCTGCTTCAATAGCTGGCCTGACCAGAATTATTTTTTTAACAAGTCGCTTCTCTAGTGCGTTTACAGCACATGCCACTGCTAAAAAAGTTTTTCCTGTTCCAGCAGCGCCTATCCCAAAGGTAACAGTGTTCGTATTTATCGTATCGATGAATGATTTCTGATTATTTGATTTGGGTTTAATAATTAGTTTTTTGAGTTTTATACTGCTATCGATATCATCTGTATCATCAGATAGAAATTCACTTGAATTATTCAAATATAAATGTAACTGCTTAGGAGTTATTTCCTCGCTTTCAGATAAGTGATAGATCTTTTCGATGAAGTTTGAAGTATTTTCTACGTTAGTATCGCGACCTGAAATTTTGAAAGCATTGCCTCTATTCGAAATTTCAACTTCAAAAAAGTTTTCTATTTGTCTTATATTTTTGTCAAGAAGACCGCATAGTCTTATCAACCTATCATTATCAATTGGCTCAAGTTTTATATGTTGATCGATATTTTTTTGCGTCAATTTTATATCCTATAATGCTCCATCTAATGAATTCCGATTAGATCCTGAAATTTTGACATCTATAATCTGTCCTATTAAATCTGTTGAGCCACTAAAATTTACGATTTTATTAGTAAATGTTCTACCAAATAATTTCATAGGGTCTGTCTTAGACGTTCCCTCTATCAACACCTGTTGAGAAGTTCCTACTAATTTAGATAAGTACTTTTCGGAGTTGGTTCTAATAAGATCCTGGACAAGACTTAATCTTTTTTTCTTTTCAGACATAGAAATGTTGTCTGGTTCAGATGATGCGGGTGTTCCAGGTCTCTTGCTATATATGAAACTGTAACCATCATCGAAACCAATCTGCTCAATTAAATCCAGAGTCTCTTCGAAACACTCGTTTGACTCACCAGGATATCCGATAATAAAATCTGAGGTAATACTTATATCGGGTCTAACGTTTCTAACTTTCTTAATCATATTTTTATATTCTAAGGCAGTGTGTTTTCTTTTCATTTTCGAAAGGATTAAATCTGATCCCGATTGAACTGGTAAATGAAGATTGCTGCATAGTTTTGAATTATTATACTCCTCTATTAATTCATCGGTAAAATCAATTGGATGTGATGTTGTGTGCCTTATTCTATCTATTCCGTCGATTTTGGATATATATCTGATTAACTCAGAAAAATTTATGGATCGTTTATCTCTATTTCTAATACCTTTATAGGCATTTACGTTTTGTCCAAGTAAAATAATTTCTCTTACACCTTTACCGGCTAAGTTTGAGACTTCGAAAAGTATTTCATCTAGTGGTCTGCTAACCTCCTCGCCTCTGGTGTATGGCACAACACAAAATGTACAATACTTACTACAGCCTTCCATAATCGATACATATGCAG
This sequence comes from uncultured Gammaproteobacteria bacterium, assembly GCA_913046125.1. Taxonomy (GTDB): domain Bacteria; phylum Pseudomonadota; class Gammaproteobacteria; genus CACLCV01. Next base: position 992 of record CAJWRL010000068.1, on the reverse strand, counting down.
AAACATCTGATGATGTCGATTGGGGTAAGAAATCAAATTTCTCTATAAGAGGGAAAGAGATATCAATCGGTTTTGTATTTTTCGAAATAGACTCATCAATCATTTTTGGCAACCTATGAAGTGTTTGAGGACCAAAGATTATATCTACAAACGTTGCTCTTTGTTTTAAAGCTCTTCCCTCCTGAGAGGCAACACAGCCACCCACTGCTATGAGGGTTCCTGGTCTAGCCTGTTTAATTTTTTTCCATCTGCCCAACTCAGAAAAGACTTTCTCTTGTGCTTTTTCTCTTATTGAACAAGTATTTAAAATAAGAATATCTGCATTATCGGGATCATCAGTGCGAGTCATACTATAATGATGAACTAACAGATCTGAAATTTTATCAGAGTCATAGACATTCATTTGACAACCTTGCGTTTTGATAAAGTACTTTTTATTGTCTATCATCTATTAAAAAGGTATGTCTTCATCCTTAATGATATCTTGATTTGAGAAATCGTTGTTATCTTGACTCTTTGGAGTAAAACCATCTGATGAGTCGGACTTGCTGCCAACAAAGGTAAAATTGTCTGAGATAATGTCAGTAGAATACTTTTCAATTCCGTCTTTGTCTTGCCATTTCCTTGTTTGTAGTCTGCCCTCAACGTATAGCTGCTGTCCTTTCTTAACATATTGACCAATTGTTTCAGCTGGCTTGTTAAAAAAAACAACTCTATGCCACTCTGTCTTATCTTCGTATGATCCAGAATCCTGATTCTTGAATTTCCTATTCGTAGCAATAGAAAGATTTACGACAGCATTACCGCTAGGCATAAATTTCACTTCAGGATCATTTCCAACCCTGCCTAACAGAATTACTTTATTGACCGACAATACTAGCTCCTTTATTTTTTATAGTAAGACAATTAAATGTCCACACAACAGATATTACAGCAGTAAAAAAGAAAATGCCACTTAATCCATATGTATCGTATAAGTATCCACCAATCAA
>CAJWRL010000067.1 GCA_913046125.1 uncultured Gammaproteobacteria bacterium | reverse complement strand
CAACACGTTACAATAGTGATAATTGTCGACTCTTTCTTTTTTTTAATAAAAATATTGGAAATAAAAGGGTCGAGTACTTTGAGTTAAGAAATGCTAAGGCCGATCTTTTGAACTCTAAACAATCCTTAGAACAATGTTACCGCGAATTTAATTTAATGAATTAACTCTATTCAATTTCAATTAATAAATCCTTAGTCTCAACATTATCGCCAGAGCTTACATGTAGTTTTTTTATCGTTCCACTTTTCTCTGCAGAAATAATTGTCTCCATTTTCATTGCTTCAATAACTAGCACTCTATCACCTTTGATAATTTTATCACCAGCACTTACAAATATTTTCGCAACTTGTCCTGGCAAAGGAGAACCTATATGATTTAGGTTTCCATCTTCTGCTTTTGTCTTTATAGAAATATTTTTGGAGAATTCAGTATTTTGAATTTCAATAGTTCTTGGCTGACCGTTTAATTCAAAAAATACTGAACTGGACCCACTTGCATTTGGTTCACCTTTTGCCAAATAACGAACGATGAGACTTTTTCCTTTATCGATAGGCAGTGAATATTCTTTATCTTGTACCGGGCCATAAAAAAATAACTCAGTTGATAAGATTGAGGTATCGCTGAATGTTTGACGATGTGTCATAAATTCTTCAAATACCTTTGGGTACATCAAGTGCGAAGCTAGTTGTTGATTAGATATTTTTTCTTCATATTTTTTTTCTAGATTTGTCTTTTCTTTATCTAAATTGATGCTTGCCAAGACTGATCCTGCTCTTTTAGTAAGAGGTTTCTCATTACCAAGAATTTTTTTCTGAAGTTTTTCTGGAAAACCACCAAGAGGTATACCTATCTCACCTTTAAAAAACTCCACTACTGAAGATGGAAAAGATATCTCTTTATTTGGATCCAAAACATCTGCTGGAGTAAGATCGTTAGTAATCATATATAGGGCCATATCACCAACAACCTTTGACGAAGGGGTTACCTTGATAATATCACCAAACATTGTGTTAACCTCAGCATACATATTTGCAACAAGTCCCCATTTGTCAGTTGTAATCCCAAGAGAACGTGCCTGCTCTTTAAGATTTGTAAATTGCCCCCCAGGCATTTGATGTAAATACACATCTGAACTGCCGCCTTTGAAATCGGTTTCAAAAGCCTTGTAATTACTTCGCACCTGTTCCCAGTAAAGAGAGGCCTCACGAATATGTTCTTCATCCAATTTAGGATCAGCATGATTTTGTTTCATAATAGAAACAACAGAGCCAAGGGCAGGTTGAGAAGTTAATCCACTCATTGAATCCATTGCCAAGTCTACGATATCTATTTTCTCTTCAATAGCTGCTAGCACTGTTGCTGAAGATGTGCCTGACGTATCGTGTGTGTGATAATGAATTGGTAAAGAAATTTCATTTCTTAGTTCTTTAATTAACAGTTTAATAGCAGCTGGTTTACATAAACCCGCCATGTCTTTGATCGCGATGATATGTGAGCCTGCTTTTTCAAGTTCTTTAGCAAGATCAATATAGTATTTTAGGGTATACTTTTCTTCTTTAGGATTGGTTACATCATTCGTATAACAAATAGTACCTTCACAAATTTTATTTTGATTCCTTACTTCTTCAATTGAAACTTTCATATTCTCAATAAGATTTAATGAGTCAAAAACCCTAAATACATCAATCCCGGCCTGGGCTGCTTCCTTAACAAAAAACTTTACGACGTTATCAGGATAGTTTTTATAACCAACAGCGTTAGAACCTCTTAATAGCATTTGCTTCAAAATATTGGGTGCTTGATGATTTATCTTTGCTAGTCTGTCCCATGGATCTTCTTTTAAAAATCTCATGCTAGTATCAAATGTTGCCCCACCCCAACACTCAATTGAAAACAGTTCCGATAAATTATTACTATAAAACTCAGCAATATTAATGAGATCATCAGTTCTCATTCTGGTAGCTAACAGTGATTGATGCGCATCACGCATCGTCGTATCAGTAATTAATGTATGTTTTTTATTTTTAATATCTTGAGCAAACTTATCTGGGCCTAATTGTTGTAATTCCTCAACATAATTTTTGACTTTCTCATTTTTTTTAAAAAAAGGAACAACCGGGTCTACTAAATCAAAATCATTTTTTCTTCCTTTTATGTCTTGGTGACCATTAACAATAATATTACCAAGATAAGATATTATTTTAGATGCGCGGTCTTTTTTTGGCTTATAATTATAAAGCTCTTTGTTCGTATCAACAAAGTTAGTATTATAATTGCCTAATTTAAAATCATCATTATTAATAAGTGACTCTAGAAAGACAAGATTGGTTTTAACACCGCGAATTCTAAATTCACGCAGTGCTCTGTCCATTCTTCTAATGCAATCTTCAGTGGTTTGTGCCCAAGTAGTTACTTTAACTAATAAGGAGTCATAATAAGGCGTAATAATTGAGCCCGCAGCCGCTGTGGCGCCGTCTAACCTTACCCCAAAACCAGAAGCTGATCTATAGGTCATAATTTTCCCGTAATCAGGCATAAAATTATTCAAAGGATCTTCAGTTGTAACTCTACATTGAATAGCATACCCGTCCAGCTGGATATTATTTTGATTAGGTAGTGCTGGATCATCACCTATTTTTACTCCTTCAGCTATTTTTATTTGTGCTTTAACAATGTCAATTCCTGTTACTTCTTCGGTAACAGTATGCTCAACCTGAATTCTTGGATTAACTTCAATAAAGTAATGTTGATTATTTTTTTTATCATACAAAAACTCAACTGTGCCAGCGCCACAATAGTTTACATGTTTAGCAATCTTAACAGCAGAGGAGCAAATACTCTCCCGTGAGCTTGATTCTAAAAAATGCGCAGGTGCTCTTTCAATTATTTTTTGATGTCTTCTTTGAAGTGAGCAATCTCTCTCATATAAGTGGACGATGTTGCCGTGCTTATCTCCTAATATTTGAACCTCTATATGGGCAGCATCTTCTAAAAATTTTTCAATAAATACCTCATCTTTACCAAATGCTTTTTTAGACTCACTCTGAGCCAGTTCTATTTGTTCAGATAGTTCTTCTGCTGAACGTACAACTCGCATACCTCTTCCACCACCGCCCCAACTTGCCTTAACAATAACAGGATAACCAATCTTCTTTACTTGATCATGAATATTTTGTTTATTCGCCTCACTAACTTTTACTGAAGGAATAGTGCTAACACCAGCTTCATCGGCAACCTCTTTTGCTGCTGTCTTGTTACCTAATCTGCTGAGTATTTCAGGAGTTGGTCCAATGAAGGTAATATTATTTTTTTCACATAAATCTGCAAACTCAGGATTTTCTGATAAAATTATTATACGGTCGTCTTCATCTGCCGAAGATAGTTTGAAAACTTCAAATGCTGGCTTATTTCACAGTGAGTTAAATGTAGACTCGCAATCTTCTGAAGCCGTGAAATCAGCAGTCTTGAAAGTCATTGATAGTTATAAAAGGAATGGGAACATTAAATCAGATGAACAGGTTTTAATTCAAACTCAAACCAAAGATGTAAAAGTAAGTGGCGTTATCTTTACACGGGATATCGAAGGGAACTCACCTTATTATGTTATTAACTATGATATTGGTGATAAAACCGATACTGTTACATCTGGATTAGTAAATAATAATATTCGCATTATCAGGAATATAGAATCTGGTCAGATACCACATCCTTGGAGTTTATTAATAAAGTCTGTAAAAGAAATTGAGAAACTTTTGCATGGGTTGGCATTGGATATTGAGTTTGCAATCAAGAAAAACAACAAAGTTGTAATTTTTCAAGTACGCCCCCTGGCTGCAATTAACCGGTTTGTTGATATGGATGATGAAAAAATATATGCATTATTAAATAACACTATTACTCAATACGATAATCTATCACAGCAATCAGTGCACACTAATTCATACACATTAAGTGATATGAGTTTTTGGAATCCAGCTGAAATTATTGGTGGCAAAGCTGACAATCTTTCATATTCACTCTATCATTACCTAATCTTAAGTCAGGCCTGGAATGATGGTCTTATTTCTATAGGATATAAAAATGTTCACAGGCCACTTATGGTCAAGTTAACAAACAAGCCTTATATTGAGGTGGAAACAGCATTTAAAGCATTGCTTCCGCAGGATATCACCATCCAAACAGAGAAGCAATTATTAAATTTTTTCATTGATAAACTTAAAGACAATCCTGAG
>CAJWRL010000066.1 GCA_913046125.1 uncultured Gammaproteobacteria bacterium | reverse complement strand
CTATCTCTAATTTCTGATGGGTTAATGTCACCACTAGCATTCCTTACAGAGTTAAATCTTGAGAGAATTTTGTCTATTGTAGATTCAGATACTTCGATATGACTATCGGGCTTATCTTTCAATACCTCGAGTGTGCGATTAGCTGCTGATCTTCCGAAAACTACAAGATCAAGAAGAGAATTAGATCCTAAGCGATTAGCTCCATGAACTGATACACATGCCCCCTCACCAATTGCCATTAAACCAGGAACAACATTATTGTCGGCATCTAATACTTCTGTATTAATATTAGTTGGAGTGCCTCCCATGTTGTAATGTACTGTGGGTATGACAGGAATAGGATCTTTAGTAACATCTACACCAGCGAATATTCGAGCAGTCTCTGCTATTCCAGGAAGCTTATTGTTTATTGTATCTACATCTAAATGCTCGAGATGTAAGTGTGCGTGGTCCTTTTCTGCTCCAACTCCCCTTCCAGCATTTACCTCCATTTGAATTGCTCTACTGACAACATCGCGAGATGCTAAATCTTTTGCATTAGGTGCATATTTAGGCATAAATCTGTCACCTTCAGAATTTGTTAAGTATCCGCCCTCACCTCTTGCACCCTCTGTGATCAAACAACCTGCGCCATATATTCCAGTTGGATGAAATTGTATGAACTCCATGTCTTGTAGTGGCAGATTGGCTCTTAATACCATACCATTCCCATCACCAGTACACGTATGTGCTGATGTTGATGAGAGATATGCTCTTCCATATCCTCCTGTTGCTAAAATAACCATGTGTGATTGGAATAGATGTATTTTACCATCTTCAAGACACCAAGCTAGAACACCTACACATTTTCCCTCTTCGAATATTAAATCAATGACAAAATATTCTACGAAGAAATCAACATCATTTTTCAAAGACTGATTGTAGAGCGTATGAAGTATAGCATGTCCAGTTGCATCTGCCGCTGCACATGTCCTTTGTGCAATTCCTTTTCCATATTCAGTCGTCATACCTCCAAAAGGCCTTTGATAAATTTTTCCTTCTTCTGTTCTTGAGAAAGGCACGCCATAGTGTTCGAGCTCTATAATGGATTCAACTGCGTTTTTGCACATGTACTCGATTGAATCTTGATCTCCCAACCAATCAGAGCCTTTGACTGTATCATACATATGCCATCGCCAATCATCTTCACCCATATTTCCAAGAGCGCCACTAATGCCTCCTTGTGCAGCCACAGTGTGACTTCTAGTAGGAAAAACTTTAGATATACAAGCTACTGAAAGATCTGATTGTGATAAGCCCATTGATGCACGTAATCCTGACCCGCCTGCGCCAACTACTAGAACATCATGTTCGTGTTTTACTAAGTCCATATTAAATACTCGCTAAAATTATGATAGTTAAGAAAAAAGAAATTAAATGAAAAAGTTTAGATAGAGAAACTACATTTTTTTGTAAATCCTCAGAGTGAATGTAATCTTCGATGATTACTTCCATTCCCATTGAACTATGAAATAGTATAAAACCCATAAACAATGATGTGATTATAAATCCATTTAATGATCCAAGATCATTTATAAGATGATCGTATGATACTGTACCTAGACTAACAATATAGTAAAGAGAAAAAAGAACAATTGGTATGAGTGCGATAGCACTGATTCTTTGAAATTTCCAATGCTGCACTGACATTATATTGCTCCCGATGTTAATATAATTAAAAACGTAATTCCCAGAGATGTTGCAACTACCGCATATCCTGATTTATAACTACTGTCTAAATCTAAGCCATATCCTGCATCCCAGGCAAGATGTCTAATCCCGTTACATAAATGATATGACAAACCAAAGATAGCTATGAAGAGAACTAATTTTACAAAGCCATTTTGAAACAAATTCATAACTAGTGTATGAGAATCCTTTGATAGTGTTAAAAAATACAAAATAGCCGGAGATAGTATTATAACCAAACTTAAAGCAAAGCCTGTTAGTCTATGTGTAATCGATAATACTGACGTAAGTTGAGGTCTATAAATTTGTAAATGCGGCGATAATGGTCTTTTTGTAGCATTCATAACTAGAAATCTATACAGCGTCCATTCTTTTCCCAATCACCATATCTTGTTGGTTCAGGTCCTTTTCTACCGCCAATTTCTTTAGGTGCTTTATCCTTATTGGCAGGAATTATAAGCTTACTTTTTTTGCTCTTATTTCCCATGATTATCCCTAAAATACTTTGATGGATATTATATGAAAATATTTTTAAAATAAATAGTAATTTATTAGGATATACTAAAATACAATTGAGACTTATAACATTTATATTTGTTTCGTTATTTTTCAATAATTTATATGGACAATTTAATCAAAGAAATACGGTCGAATCATACTGATATGTATGTTGATAATACGCTTGCTGCTGTTAGAGTAAGTGGCAAAGACAATAAAAAGTTCCTTCAAGGTCAGCTTACTAATGACATAGAGAACCTATCTGATGGATATATCAATGCATCATATTGTACCCATCAAGGAAAAGTAATTGTAAATATTCAGGTCTTTTTAAGTGAGGATGATGTGATATTACTTTTATCAAAATCTCTAAGTAAATATTTCATAGAAAAGATATCGAAATACGTACTCATGTCTGATGTAAAATTCATGTTATACAACGAGATAACTACACTTTGGAGTTTGGGCGACGGGGCTAAAGAATTAATGAGAGAATATAAAATTGAAAAAGATAAGTTATGCAGTAGAGTTAGTGAATCTGAGTATATGATTAATATGTGTATGGACAATACATACCAGATCAGATATGTAAACCTAGATTCAAGTAACACTTGTAAGTTTGAGTATAATGAATTAAGCGAATCTCAAACTTGTTTGATTGATCTATTTAGGTTACATACAAGATTAAAAATAGAAAACATAGAAAAATTTATACCTCAAGTATTAAATTCAGATGAACTCGAGACAGTAAGCTATAAAAAAGGATGTTACACTGGACAAGAAGTAATTGCCCGAACACACTACCTTGGAAACGTCAAAAAACATACCTATCTAGTAACTATAGATGCACCAATAAGTAATGAAACAAACGTAGTTAATTCAGATGGCGAGAGTGTTGGTGAGTTGATTGGAGAAACTTTCACATATCAGAAGGTAACTCTCTCGCATTGTATATTACGTGATAGCTCTGATTTTAATGATTTATTTATAAAAGATAATGTTATAAAAGTTTTGACTAAGGAAGATATTTCTTAACTATATCTCTCTCTTTTATAAGTTCTTCTTCGGTCACTTTCAATGATTCACTCAAACTTTGATGAATATTTATATCATCTTTAATTTTGTATGAACCTCCATCAACTACTACAGGATAGGAGAACATGATGTCAGGTGTGATGTTGTATTCTCCGCTTGACAATACACCAAGCGCTTCCCAGTCTGCTGATCCATTCTCTAGGATATTAATGTGATCATATATTGCTGAAGCTGCTGAGGCCGCACTTGATAGACCTCTATATTCGATTATCTCCCCTCCTCTTTTTTGAACTCTAGGTATAAACGTCTCATGAATCCAACTATGTTCTAGATTTATCTCTTTTGAACTGACCTTACAATTATACAAGTCTGGAACTTGTGTTGTTGAGTGGTTACCCCAAATTACTATATTTTCTATATCTTCAACTTTTTCATTCAGTTTTGTAGCTAATATACTCTTAGCTCTATTATGATCAAGCTTCATCAAAGAGGTGATATTTGTATTAGGGATATTTGGTGTATTGTGATTAATTATCAAAGCATTGGTATTAGCAGGGTTTCCGACAACAATAATGTTAGTCTTTTTTGAACAAACATCATTTATTGTCTTCGCCTGAGATTCAAATATGTGTGCGTTATCTAAAATCAAATCCGATCTTTCCATACCTTTTGATCTAGGTTTTGCTCCTACCATTAAAATATAGTCTGCATCTGAAAAAGCTAATTCAGAATTATCAGTTGTTACTAAATCATTTAAAGATTCAAATGCGCAATCTTCAATCTCAAATTTCAATCCCTCGAGTGATTTTTGTGATCCAGGTATATCTAGAAGTCTAAGATTTATCTTATCTGTCGCTTTAAACGGTAAATTCGATAAGATTCTAAAAATAAGCGAGTATGCTATATTTCCAGCAGCACCAGTAATTGATATGTTTTTAATTGCCATATAATAATCTTGCTTTTTTTAAATCACGAATAGAATTAATTCCTATAGATTTGTTATTTTCAACTTGAACACAATATACCGGTATATTGTTCCAAATCAACCTTAATTGTTCAAGACTCTCCTCTTTCTCATAATCACATTGCCCAAGCTTGTGATATAAAGCAAGGGTTTTAAATTTGAATGCATAAACACCTAAGTGAATCAGATAATGAGAACCAACTGACGTTAATTTTTGACGAGTAAATGTAATTGCTTTCGATGATTTATCAGCTATAACTTTTACGTTATTTTTATCAGAATACTCATCA
>CAJWRL010000065.1 GCA_913046125.1 uncultured Gammaproteobacteria bacterium | reverse complement strand
ATTGTCGAAGTGGCCTATGTTACCGATAATAGCATTGTTCTTCATTTTAGAAATATGCTCTTTCATTATTATGTCTTTATTGCCTGTAGTGGTAATGAATATGTCACCATCTGAAAGCATTTCGTCTAAAGTAACAACAGAAAAACCTTCCATGCAGGCCTGAAGTGCGCAAATGGGATCTACCTCTGTGACGTATACTACTGCACCTGCAGCCTTCATTGATTGTGCGCATCCCTTACCTACGTCTCCATATCCACATATTACAACTTTTTTACCAGCTAGCATGACATCTGTTGCTCTCATAATTCCATCAGGTAATGAGTGCCTGCACCCATACACATTGTCAAATTTGGCCTTAGTTACTGAATCATTTACGTTAATTGCTGGAAATAGTAATAATCCTTCATTAGCTCTTTCGACTAATCTGTGGACTCCGGTTGTTGTTTCCTCTGAAACGCCTATCATTCTTTCTGCAACTTTGTTCCAGTGTCCTGGGTTCTGCTTGTGGATTTTCTTAAGTAAGTTCTTGATAACTTGTTCTTCCTCAGAATCTGAGGATGTGTTTACCCAGTCACTACCGTTTTCGAGTTCAACCCCTTTATGTATTAACAAAGTGGCATCGCCTCCGTCGTCAACAATAATATCAGGACCCTCGCCGTCTGGCCATGTTAAAGCACTGAATGTACAATCCCAATATTCTTCTAAACTTTCACCTTCCCAAGCAAAAACTGCAGCCGAACCTGACTCAGCTATTGCTGCTGCAGCATGATCTTGAGTTGAGTAAATATTACATGAGCACCACCTTACGTCCGCTCCCAAATCTTTCAAAGTCTCAATTAAAACAGCAGTTTGGATAGTCATGTGCAAAGAACCCATGATTCTAGCACCTCTCAAAGGTTTTTTAGATCCAAATTCTTCCCTGCATGCCATTAATCCAGGCATTTCATGTTCAGCAAGCTCAATTTCTTTTCTGCCGAAGTCTGCTAATGAGATATCTGCGACTTTATAATCTGGAGTACCGTCTTCTAGCGTCTTAGCATTGGTTTTTGATATAGCCATAATTCTCTGCTTAACGCACATATATATATAATTTAGCCAATATAAAAATCTAAATATTGGAAATTATCTAATATATTTATTTATCTTTGGATAAAATAGTAAGTTTTATAAACTATATTAGATGCAGTAAAATGTGGAGTTAGATAAAAAAGATATACAGCTATTAGAAATTTTAGAAAAAAATTCTAAATCTCCAGTACAGGAATTATCGGATAAAACAGGAATACCTGCTAGTACTGTTCATCACAGAATTAAAAAATTAGAAACTAACAATATTATCAAAAGATACACTGCTCAACTAAATGAAAAAATAATGGGTAGAGGATTCTCGGCTTATGTTATGGTTAATGGATCTCCTGAAAAGTATTTAGACGATGATTTTTTTAATCACAAATACGTTTCAGAAGTATCAGCAGTTACTGGAAATTATGATTTAATAATAAAAATACAATGTGGTAATTTAGATCAGTTCAATGATTTCTTGCAAGAGTTTAGAGAGAAATATGGAAGATTTCTTACACAAACTGTAACTATGGTATGTACCGAAACACTGGTGTAAAATATGAGATTTAGGGATAAGGTTAGAAAGGCTAAAAGGCCAGTTGTCGTTTATGAAATTCTGCCTCCAAGGGAAAAAGATGGAACTTTAGACTCATATGCTGAAAAAATTAGTTCTTTGTTATCACAAACACACATTGATGCAATCAATATTCCTGAAGTTCATGATGAAAATGAAAGAGGTGAAAGGCCGGTTCAAAATTTAGAGCGGGCCGAGGCAAGAGAATTTGGAAGGTTACTACAAGACAATGTAGGTATTGAAGCCATTGTAAACCGAGTTACAGTTCATGAAAATTTGCAAACACAGACCGATTGGATCAAAGAAACATTCTATGATTATGATATAGAGAACTTAATCTTAGTTGGAGGTGAGTCTAGTAAGATTAAGTATGATGGACCCTCAGTTAATTCAACATCAGAATACATTACAAGAGATTTGAACTCAGGCAGATTTGACTTCTTTTGTGGTGGAATCGCAATACCGAGCCGAAATGTTGAATCAGAAAAATTACTAAGAAAGGGAAGTAATGGTATCGAATTTTTTACTACCCAAGTACTTTATGACTCTAAAAAGATTAAAAAAATGCTGAAATATTATGATGAGATTTGTGAAAAAAATAAAGTTATGCCGAGACGAATCCTACTTAGCTTTGCACCAGTTTCATCGAAAAAAAATATAGATTTTTTGAAATGGCTAGGAGTTGAAATACCATTGCAAACTGAAAAACGCCTATCCAACCAAGAACTTGAAATGACTGACGAATCTCTAAAGATAGCAACGGAAATATTAGTTGATATTTTACGACATAACGAGAAAGAGCAAATTCGAGTTCCCGTTGGATTAAATGTAGAGCACATAATGTCCTATAATTTTCAATATTCTATAAATATGCTACAAGAGCTTTCAAAAATATACCGAGAATTTTGCATTAAAACTTCACTATATGATTAATAAGAAATCCATATTTGCTAATCTTCTCAAAGAGAGAATCCTTGTCTTGGACGGAGCGATGGGGACAATTATTCAGGAATGCGAGTTAAATGAATCCGACTTTAGAGGCGAACTATTCTTAAAACATAACAAGGATTTGAAAGGAAATAATGACATCCTTTGCTTGACCAGACCTGAACTGATAACTGAGATTCATGAAAAATACCTAGAAGCAGGTTGTGATATCGTAGAGACTAACACTTTTAATGCAAATAAAATATCTCAAGCTGATTACGGAACTGAAAAAAATTGTTTTGAATTAAACAAGACAGCCGCAACTCTTGCAAAGAAGGCGTGCCAAAAATATTCGAAAAAGGGAAAGCCTCGCTTTGTAGCTGGGGCATTAGGCCCAACAAATAAAACTCTGTCAATCTCACCCAAAGTTGAGGATCCAGCTTTTCGTGAGGTAACTTTTGATGAAGTTAAAGAAGCTTACGAAGAACAAGTTGATGGTTTAATTGAAGGTGGATCTGATATAATCCTAATAGAAACTATTTTTGATACCTTAAATGCAAAAGCGGCTATTGTAGCTACAAAAAAAGTTTTGAGAGAAAAAAACATTGATTTACCTATCATGATATCAGGGACTATAACAGACCTCAGTGGAAGAACTCTCTCTGGACAAACTGTAGAAGCTTTCTGGACTTCAATTAAGCATGCTGAACCTGTATGTGTTGGATTAAATTGCGCTTTAGGACCTTCTGATTTGAGACCTTATGTTGAAAAATTAGCCAAAATTGCCAAAACAAACGTACACTGCTATCCAAATGCCGGATTACCAAATGAGTTCGGTGAATATGACGAAACCCCTGAAATGATGTGTGAGCATATAGAAGAATGGTGTAAATCAGGATTAGTAAACATAGTGGGAGGATGCTGTGGAACAGATACTCATCACATTGAGCATTTCGTAGAAGCTGCTTCGAAAGAATTACCACGAGACTATGAGAATATAGATTCCAACGAATTCTCTTCATTTAGCGGACTGGAACAATTTACAATTACACCTGAAAGTAATTTTACGATGATAGGGGAGAGAACTAATGTTACTGGCTCTCTAAAGTTTGCTCGTTTAATTAAGGAAGAGAAATATGACGAAGCACTTGAAATTGCATTAGAACAAGTGCAAAATGGTGCAAACATAATAGATGTTAACATGGATGAGGGTTTACTAGACAGTGAAGCATGCATGTCACGATTTTTGAATCTAATAGCTGCAGAACCTGATATCGCAAAAGTCCCAATCATGATTGATAGCTCTAAATGGTCTGTAATTCAATCTGGATTAAGGTGTGTGCAAGGTAAAGCTATCGTAAACTCGATATCATTAAAAGAAGGAGAAAATGACTTTTTAGAAAAAGCTTCAGAAATATTAGATTACGGGGCTGCTGTAATAGTCATGGCTTTTGATGAAAAAGGTCAGGCAGAAACTATCGAAAGAAAAGTGGCCATTTGTAAGAGAGCTTATGATCTTTTAACTAAAAAATTACATTTTAATCCTAATGACATTATTTTTGATCCAAATATTTTAGCAATTGCTACAGGAATAGAAGAACATAATGATTATGCTAGTAATTTTATAGAAGCTATAAAAATAATAAAGGAAAAATGTCCTGGAGCGAAAATTAGCGGAGGTGTAAGCAACCTGTCATTTTCTTTCAGAGGAAATAATACGATTAGAGAGGCAATGCACTCAGTTTTTCTCTTTCATGCTATTGAAGCTGGAATGGATATGGGGATAGTTAATGCCGGTCAGTTGGTAATATATAATGAGATATCCAAGGACTTATTGATCTTAGTTGAAGATGTTATATTCAATAAAAATGAAAGTGCTACACAAAATTTGATTGATTATGCTGAAAACTCAGTAAGTAAAATTAGAACTAAAAAGAAAGCTGCGAATTGGAGAAATAAAGAGCCTGAGGAGCTGATCACATATTCCTTAATCAATGGAATTGATAAATATATTATAGAAGATGTTGAAAAAATTAGGGAAAAATA
>CAJWRL010000064.1 GCA_913046125.1 uncultured Gammaproteobacteria bacterium | reverse complement strand
AAGCTTTGTCTCCAAGTTCCATACAAATTACTGCCTAAGTGCAATGTGAACTGTACTGCATTGGGATGGAATGCATGTTGTTTTTTTCTTATAAGCATAAGTTTTTTTAGCTGGAGAAAAATATGTGACTGAGATTCAGATTCATTCGATAGATCTATCTCTGATATCTTGATCTTGCCTCTATTTAGTGATCTATTTTGATTATTTTGTTTATATAGTGCATAATCATTTTGAGTTCCAAATAGACTATGTATATAAAACGCAGGAACACCCTCAAGGGATAGCATTATTGCATGAATGCATATAAACCTCTCTAGATACAGATTTACTTCCTTGTTAAAGGACTCTTTCATGGCATCGAATAATGTGATATTTATTTCATAGGGTTCAGGTGTATCTGTATTATTTGAGCGATAAGATACCCTGCCTCCATTTTGTTCCATTAAGTTGATAAATCTAGAAATTTCATCTTTAGTTAGAAAAGTTTCTGCGGGACGAAGACCTATGCCGTCATGTGATGCAATGAAATTTAGATATGATGTTCCAAGTTGTGACGGAGGCATGCTCATTGTAAGCTTCTCGAGATAAGATGAGTCACCAGCTAGAATAGAATAAATTAAAATTGGCGGTAGTGAAAAGTTATAAATCCAATGAGCTTCGTTCGCATTACCAAAATAAGAGACATTTTCCCTAGCAGGTGTGTTAGTCTCCGTCACTAGTATAGCTTTAGGGCTCAGATATGTAAGTAATGTTCTAAATAGCCTTACAATTTCATGAGTTTTTTCTAAATTGATACAACTAGTACCTATTTTTTTCCATATGAATGCTACCGCATCAAATCGAAAAACTGTAATACCTCTAGATAAATAAAAAATAATGATTTGGATAAATTCAAATAGTACAACAGGATTGCTGAAGTTGTAATCAACTTGATCTTTACTAAAAGTACACCAAATATACTTTGTCCCGTCAGCTGTCTCGACAGGATTAAGTAGGTCTGATGTTCTTGGTCTAACAACTTTGGACGTATCGAATGGTTCATCAAAGTTTAAAAAATAATCACTTCCCTTTCCTTCACCTTTGATGAAGTTTTTAAACCAGAGACTCTCAGAAGACCCATGGTTAATAACCACGTCAGCCATCACTCCGAATTCTTTTGAGATTCTTAAAATATCATTCCATTGGCCAAATTGATGATATACAGAATAATAATCTTTTACTGAGAATCCTTTATCTGAGCTTGATGGAAAAAAAGGAAGTATATGAACGATTTCGAAAGTATCAGCACAATATTCCTTTAGAAATTTATTTATAGAGTTTATAGGTAGGCTATTCTTGTCTTCTATAGTATCGGCATAAGTAATCATCACGATAGTATTCTGAGACCATGATTCTCCATCTTCTGTGATGTGCAAAGGCATATCATTTTGAGTTTCTATAACATGTTCTAAAAGAGAATTAGATAACTGCTTTATGTTTTTTTTGTCGAGGACATCTGCGTAAATACGATTTAAATGTTGTAATACTCTTTTTTCTAGATCTAATTTTGTACTATCAGACATTTGATATTAGTCCCCTAAATTTTAGAATCAGACTCAACTATATCTAAAAACCTTGTTTTTATCTCTGGCATAGCAGTTTCCACTCTATTCCAATTAGTGATAAGCGGATTCTGATTAGGATTATCTAGAAACTCCTGTCCGGCAATAATTATATTATTTGAGAAGAGTTCTATCGCGATTTCTTCTTCATTTATATTAAGTTCAAGACCATTGATTTTCGCGTCATTATAATAAATTTCAAGTAAGTCTAGTGCGGTGCGATAATATGTTGCCTTTAGTGTTCTGAGAGTGTTATGTGTGAAAGTATCACCTTGAGCTGCAAGTTTCCTGATAAGTGTCTTAGTTATATCAATAGACATTTTTGAGAGACCTTTGCTCGTATCATTTTCAGACAAGACTTGGTGTTTATGATCATACGTCTTAGCAATATCCACTTGACATATTCTATTGTAAGCTTGATTTCTCTGCATTTCAGACAATAGTCCAATTTCTAAGCCCCAATCGCATGGAATTCTAATTTCCTTGAGTAGTCTGCTCTTAAAAGAAAATTCACCAGCCAATGGGTATCTGAAGACATCAATAAATTCAATATAATCTCTGTGGCCAAGAACTTTTTTAAATGTCTTTAGAAGAGGTGTAACAAGTAGTCTTGTTACTCTACCACTTAAAGTGCCCTCTCTTATTCTTGGATAATATCCTTTGCAAAATTCATAATTAAAATGAGGGTTTGAGACTGGATATACTAAGCGAGCTAAAAGTTCTCTATTATATGTGGTTATATCACAATCATGAAGTGCAACAGAACCTGCCTCATTTCTAGAATAAGTGTAGCCCATGCAATACCATACATTTTTACCTTTGCCTGCTTGATTAGGGGCAATTCCCAACTTTTTGAAATCACAATCAAGCTTTTTCATTTTTGGACTATCATTCCATATAACTGAATGAGGTTGATTCAGATTTGAAAAGAATTTTTTCGCCTTAATAAACTCAGACTTGTCTGCTTTATCAAGGCCTATTATTATATGATTCAGATACTTAACATTACTCAGACAAGATACAATATTTTTCAATGCTGCTCCCTCGAGTTCGGAGTACAATGAAGGTAGAATCAGTTCAATTGGCGCATCTTTTGAATATTCTCTGAGCTCTTGCTCTATCTCATCTAAAGAGCGATTGGATAGATTATGAAGTGTGCTTATTACACCATTCTGATGGAAATCAGCCATATGTATGCTCCTGTGATTTTATTTGTGAAAATACAGCATGAATACACTCTGCCCATCCCTCAGGCGCATAATTTGTACTCACCATTATCCGATTACTATCAATTTTTTTCATCAGGTTAGCATTATTCTTCGATTTTACAATACACGCATGGTCTACTTTACTTAACATTTCTATATCATTTGTACTATCTCCAACACCGATAGTTAATATTTTATTGTACATCTTGGAAGATTTAATCTGTTCTAAAAAAAAAGATACAGCCTGCCCTTTATCGTGAGACGCACAAATATGACAAAATCTTCCGCCTTTTATAAGTTTGAGGCCATGTCCATGTAATACAGACGCAAATTGGCTATAGCGTAACTCATCTGACTTCCAATTTATTAGCATTGAAAAGTCTCTTTTAGACGCTAAATGCAAGTCATCTCCTTTCAAGCCTGAAAGTCTCAATTTTTCATCAAAACAAAGATCATCAAATATATCTAAATCATCTTTAAAATTTTTTTGTATCTCTTTCTCAATGATCTCCCTAAACATCTCTATTTTTTTTGACTCATACATTATGGAATAACCTTCTCTTAATTTATCAGAGTCATGATTAAAAAGATTTTTATGATATATGCCTCCTCCAGTCTCACAAATAAAGGGGAAACTCGTATTAAATTTTTTTTGCATGTGAACGATTTCATCGAAAGTTTTACTGGAGTTGAAAATCACTATGTGATTGTATTCATGTAGCATTTCTGCAATTTCAACATTCTTTCCCTCAAAAAATGTATCATTATCGATTAATGTTCCATCAATATCCGTAAATATTTCATCCAGATTTACTACCCATGGTTCTAAGAAGTCTTCATAAAAATAAACATCTTCTAAATAACCATCCACAAATGGATCATCATCAACAGAGTTTACAGTTAAAACAAATGAAGCTTGATTCGTTAATCCATTACCATCATCTACCGTTAAATTAATATTTGCGGTTCCATTCCAGTCTGGTTGTGGCACCATTAATAGACTATCTAGATTTTGATTATTATAGATATATAGATCTATATTTTCTACAGGTTCTACTGAATAGGTAAGATAATCTCCATCTACATCTGTTGCCAATAATTGAATAGCCAATGTATTATCTTCATCTACAACTAGATTAGGCATTTCTGGAAAAACAGGTGCATCGTTTTCAGGATTAATTATAATGGTAACAGTAGCTGCGTCATCTTCCTGCCCATCACTAACATTGAAATCAAAACTATCTTGGCCATTAGCATTTTCAAATGGTGTATAATTGAACTCGCCAGTGGTGGGATTAGTAATCTCTACTGTACCTTTAGCAAGTCCTCCACCCATTAGAGTAAATGTCAATTCATCTCCATCAACATCACTTCCAAATAACGTGCCACTGTAATCCGTATCCTCATTAGTTGTACCCGTTAAAACTGAAGCAATTGGAGCATCATTTATTGGATTAATTGTTATCAATACCGTGCTTGTTTTAGAGATATTTTTTTCGACCGCAGTAACTGTATATGTGAACTCATCTTGTCCAAAATAATTATCATTTGGTTCATATGTTATAGAAGCATCCATTCCAAAAGATAGGAAACCGTTTGATGTTGTGCTGTCTAATGTATAACTTAGGGTAACAGCCTCATTTGCACTCGCTGCTATCGATCCAGAAAAGACTGTATCTTCATCAACGGAAAATGAGCTTGATGCAAGATTTAGTGCAAATGGAACTACAGGCGCACCACCGCCTCCACCTCCGCCACCGCATGAAGTGATAAAAATCAAGATAGCAAAAATTCTTATAAAACGCACTTATAAATTATATAGTAAGCAAAAAAAAGAGGACAACAAAAGCCCTCTTTTTTTACTATTTCGAGTTAAAAACTTACTCTAAAACCAGCCTTAACAATTGGGCCATGATCTTGATATAAAAATGTCATTTCTTTATATCTAGAGTAAAGTTCAACTTCTTCA
>CAJWRL010000063.1 GCA_913046125.1 uncultured Gammaproteobacteria bacterium | reverse complement strand
TCCACACACTTTGTGTAGCTGATAAACTCATATTATATGGATTACTAAAGCTATATCTGAAAGCATTCCTACTGTAATCATACCTTTCGCCATCGACAATTTTTAAATCGATGACAGGAATTCTTCCTGAGTAATAACCATATCGAATTACACCCTTATCGTCATCTAGTAAATTGAGTAAATTTTCAATTCCAAGTGTAATAACAAATTCATCATTTTCTCTGAAGCCTGGCAATATTTGCGTAATTTTGAAATCTAGTGAAGATTGCCAAGGGAATCTCATTGCACTTCTATCAGCAATTTTTCCAGCATATCCTTCAAGTCCAAATACATTGTAAAGAAGATCTAAAACAGCTTCTTCCCTTGCAAGTGCATCTGCTGAACCTTCACTACCACAGTCACGAGAATAACAAACAAGTGGATCACTCCTTGTTGGTATGTATAGAAGAGATGAACTATCATCATTCAAATTATAGTCGTAACCAAACGCTCTTGCTTTATAATCACTTGTTCTACCTGTGAAAGTATCAAAAGTTGGATAAGCAGGTAAGCCTGATTTTCTCTCGAATATTAAAGTAAATGTAGTTGGCTTATCTGCACCAAAAAAGTAGTGCTTAGATCTTAAAGTAGCAAGCAATCTATGTTCAGTTTCATAAATCGATCTCATTGCTCTTCTATTATTGAAGTCTATTGCGCCTGTCTTACCGTAGTTTGAATTAGATGTTGAGGATGTCATACCATTAAGAGCAGTATTATCCTGTCCAGTGTAGCTTAACGAAACAACGGTATCTCCATCTCTAAATGCTTTATTTAAAGTAGCAGAAATAACCTCTCTCTCACCACAGCAATCATTATAAAGACCTGCTTTATAGGTTTTTCTACCAGTCATATTATAGATTGGTCTTCCATCAGGGGCTGTTTCTGTTGGAACAGTTGGAGTATCTCCAACTAATGGATATCCTGTGTCAATTACTTTATATAAAGCTTCTTCTTCTTTTGTTTTAAGATATGTAACTGTCATATCCATATCATAGGGAAGATCTCTTTCATAAGTAATATTTAATATTTTGGATTCAGGCCAATCAAAGCTCGGTGCAATAAAGTCAATTTTTGCACTTGTGAGAGGAGCATCTGCTATTGCTTGTTGTACACAAGCTGGCAACCCTGATCCTGCCGACAAGAGAGGATTACAACCTGCTGGTGCATATCGGTCATCATAGGCAGATGTTCTTACTCCATCGTTAGTATATGCATTAGATATCCAAACAGTAGGTAATTTTGATGAATATGTTCCGTAAGTTACATTAATATCACTTACATCATCAATTACTAAATCCATACCTAGTCTAATATTTAGCAAGCTAGCGCCATCGATACCACCATTAGGAAAGCCATATGTAGCTTCAAAGTCTGCATTCCTTGATGGAGAGTCATCTGAATCATATTCATCGTATCGAATTCCTGCTGTCAAACTTAACCTATCAGAGTATGCGTATTCATCCATAACATAGATAGATGAGAGTCCATAATCAAATATTGCAGCAGCACCATCGACATTTCCATCTTTTGCATTATTAGCTTCAAAAGCACTTGCTACTCCTGCCTCGTAATCAGCAAGAGTATCGAATTCCCAGGCACCATCTTGCGCAATAACAAATACGTTATAAATGTCATATGTTGTATTTTCGTATCCAGCAGTTATTTTATGATCTCCAGTATAGTAAGTGATCTTACCTTTGAAGAAATCAGTCTCAGTTGCTAAGGCGTTTGCACTTCTATATATATCAGCTCCTAAATAAACTCGCATACCATATGCATCATCTATATAGAAATTTGGAACATCTTGCCCTGCTGGAGAATTTTGACTGGTATCAGTACTTTTTGTTGAGTAATAGATTTCAGATATTAAATTATCTGCCCAGTCTGAAACTAAGAGAATACTTGAAGTATCTGTTTCTTCACCTTTAAAGTATGAAGCTGATTCAAAATAAAAACTTGAGTTACTTCCCTCCGCTCTTAAACGATCACCTTCAGTACTTTTATAATTATATGTCAATCTATGACTATCATTAATAATATAATCTAGTCTTAAAGAAGTATTTTCTTGATTAGATTCCGTTGTTGAAGCAACCCCTAAAGGATCCCATCCGTATTTAGATTTAGTAAGATCTCTTATGTAATTTATTTGCTCTAGTGTAATAACTTGTTCATTTGCAGCACCTGATCCTGCAGGACCATATAAAACTGGATTGGTTACTGTTGTTTCCTCATATGTTAAGTAAAAGAATGCTTTATCTTTAATAATTGGACCGCCAAAGGTAAAACTTTCGGCTGTATCCTCTTTATCAAAAGTATATTTTTTACCTTCAATTTTATCTCCATAAAATTGATCACCACGATCGTAAAAACCAACACTTCCTTCAAATTCGTTAGTACCACCTTTTGTTACAAACTCAATAATTCCGCCTCTGAAATTTGAGTATTCTACAGATGCAGGTGCAACTTTAACTGACATTTGATCGATAGAATCTAAGTTAATTGGACTCCTTTGAGAAGGATAACCATTATCATTAAGACCAAAATCATCATTAAAGGAAACTCCGTCAACTTTAATATCATTACTTCTTGGGTGAGCTCCTGCAATCGAGATATTTTCATATCCGTCTTCAGTATCATCTAGAGAAACAATTGGGTTTAATTTAATCAAGTCTTTTATGTCTCTAGTTACAGATGGCGTTTCTTGAATGGTTTGAGCATCAATCGTTGAAGAGTATCCTAAACCATCATCTGCAGTTACTCTTTGTGCAGTAACAATAACATCGTCAACAGATTCTGCTGAATTTAAGACAAAGGATAGTCTTGATGTTTCACCAACAACTAAACTGGTAGTAACTTCGTCGGATAGAAGACCAGCAGCAGATACCTTAATTGTGTATGGTCCGCCAGGTCTTAAACCGCCTGCAAAATACTTACCAGATGAATCAGTTGTTCTAGTTACAACTGTATTGGTAGGTTCATAAGTAATCTCAACTTGAGCTCCACTTACAGAACCATCTGCAGAAGAAACTGATCCAGTTATATCAGATGTAAGTTCTTGTGAGTTTAGGTTTGGTAAGAGAAAAATTGAGAATAGAGAGATTTTTAAAAAATTCCGTATCATAATAAAACACACCCCTATATGTGGTAATTAAGTAATATATAATATATATCAAAATTTCGATAAGGACTATTACATTTTTGAAAATTTTTTGTGAACTATTGATTAAGGCTTAATTTTTAATATTTGTGTACAACTGTATCAAGTTCTATCCCATTAACATCTTTTATTTTTATTTGAATAGTATTTTCAGAAATTTCTAAAACACTATAGTTTTCTTGAGAATATGTTTTGCCAACTAGATAATTATCAGTTTCATTAAAGAATGAGCCAGGTTTGTTCATGGATGAGGATGTAACTTCTATTATTCCATTTTTCCTATATATGCCTGCACGATGCCTATCACCTGAAAAAAACATTGTTTTATCATTAAATCGCTCTAGAAGTTCAAAAAGTTTAACTCTTTCTTTAGGAAAATTACTCCATTTCTCAAAACGGTGATCTTTAGCAATTATTTGAATAGAACTAAAGATAAATAAAAAATCAAAATCATTTTTGAGTTCATTTTCAAGCCACATCCATTGAGCATCTCCTAAAATTGTTGCACCAGGTTCAATATTCTCAACATAGTTGCTTTTTTTACCTTTTAATTTTGATCTAAAAAATCTTGTATCAAGAAAAATAAATTTAAATTTTTTATCAAAGAAAATTTCATTTTTTGAAAAGTATATTCCGTCACGATTGGATCTATCATCTTCCTTTGGTATGTCCCAAAAATCTATATAAAGTTCTTGAGCTTTTCTCTTAAACCTATAATCAGCCCCACCATCATTGATTCCATAGTCATGATCATCCCAAATAGAAAAAATAGAAATATCATCTAAAAAATCTGGCAAAACTTTTTTTTGCTTATCATAAGCACTTTTCATTTTTCTGAGTGATCCACTTGGAGTATCTCCGTATACATTGTCACCTAAAAAAATAAAATAATTTAAGTCTTCCTCTTTAATTGATTGCCATATTGGCTGAGGATAATCTTGATCAAGGCATGAACCAAGACCAATCTTTATTGGTTTTGAATAAATGAAATTCGAACTAGTAATTGAAAATAAAAAAAAGATATAAAAAAATTTTTTCAACTTATTTTTATTTCGTTTGATCCAAAATATTGCTCAAGACAACTTGGTATTTTAATAGCATCGTTACCGTCGAAATTATTTTCAATAAGTGCAATTAAGCATCTACCGACAGCAAGTCCTGACCCGTTAATTGTATGTGCAAAACTATTTCCTTCTTTAGATTTAAATTTTATGTTGGAGCGCCTAGCTTGGAAATCTGTGAAGTTTGAACATGATGAAATTTCTCTATATTTATTTTGACTAGGCATCCAAACCTCGATATCAAATGTTTTAGCAGATGAAAAACCAAGATCACCGGCGCATAATTCAACGATTTGGTATGGAAGTTCTAATTTTTTAAGAATTTCGCATGCATTATCAAGCAAATTTTCTAGACAATCCATTGAATTGTTTGGATGAGTAATTTGTACAAGTTCAATTTTTTCAAATTGATGTTGTCTTATAAGACCTCTTGTATCCTTGCCATAGCTCCCCGCCTCAGATCTAAAACATGGAGTATGAGATGTTACTTTGATTGGTAAATCTTTTTCATTTAGAAATTCATTTCTGAATAGATTAGTCAAAGGAACTTCAG
>CAJWRL010000062.1 GCA_913046125.1 uncultured Gammaproteobacteria bacterium | reverse complement strand
ACAGGCAAGCCGGGAAGTTATGGATGATGTACTTCAGGACATCAACATTCCCAGCCTGCCGCAAGTCAGCGGAATTTCTCAATTACTGCGACGCGATAACCGCAATGTCAAAGTTACCGTTCTCAACAACTACCGCATGCTTTTAAAAATCAAATAAACAGTTCCTATGAAAACGCTCAACACCTATATTTCCGTCTGTATCTTCGCACTCTTTAGCCTGTCTGGACACAGCAAAAGCCTTCTCGACGAGTCCCCCATTGTATTGGATACGCTGTATGCCAATGAAACCAAAAATGTAGCCTTGTTTTTCCCGTCACCCATCCGACAAGGAATTGTAGGTTCAGATTTTTTTGTGTTCAGTTTTAACCGGGATATCCCGCAATATTTCGGTTTACTTCAAGCTCAACCCGGTAAGGAGAGTAACCTTTTGGTGATCACTACGGATGGAAGTATCTACTCCTACATCATAAAATATAAAGCCGAGCTTACCCGAGTGAATTATTTTGTAGAACCGCAGCAGCGCATTGGACAAGAAGTCCAAAATAGAGCCGCTTCTGCGCCAATTACATTAAAACCAACTGCAGCAATACCCCTATCCCATATGAAAGCGGTAAGTGCACAACTGCTTAAACGCAAACAACGCTTAGGACATCTTACCAAACGTAATTACGGTATCAAACTTACCACCAAAAACATCGTGTTTAATAAGGAACATCTGTATTTTGTTTTTGAGATTGAAAACAAATCCGGATTGGATTATGATGTGGACTTTTTGGAGATAGGTGTGCAATCACGGGCAAAAGGAAAACGAAAATCATCCCAGCGCATTGTAAAACAACCGCTGTATAAACATCAGTTTCCCAACAAGATTAAAAAAGGAGAACGCGTCCGGTTTGTCTACGTGTTACCCAAGTTTTCCTTGAGTAACAATAACCGGGTGGTTATACAATTGCACGAGGCCCAAGGCGAACGGGATCTGGAAATAAAAATCGCACATCGATTTATCAATAATCCGAATTGATCTTAAATCTATATTGATAATCAATTACTGTTAGCTTGAATTTTACGGTTAATCAAATTTACTTAAAATCCAAAAGGATTTGATAGAATCAATGAAGTCAGGTTCTAAGAATGATGTTGAGATTCTAAGATTTGTTATATCTCTGATAAAAAAAGAAGAGAAAGACAAGAATAAGGATTTTAGTGATTCAGAAGTTATACAAGTACTCAAAAAAGCTATCAAAAGAAATCAGGATGCATTTGAACAATTTTCAAAAGCAGGTAGAAATGATTTAGCAGAAAAAGAACAAATGGAAATTAAAATAATATCTAGATACCTCCCTGACGAATTATCCGCATCTGAAATTGAAAAATTAGTTCAAGGAATCATATCTGAAGTTAATGCTAAAGATCAAAAAGATATAGGCAAAGTCATGGCTGTCATTAAACAAAACCATGCAGATAGCGTGGATATGGGCTTGGCTAGTAAGCTTGTCAAAACTATACTGTCAGCTGATTAAACAATTAAGTTTTAATATAGTATAATGTAGTCCTGATGGATAAAAATCTACAATTTTTAGAACTTAAGAGAATGGATCCTAAAATCACCCCTGCATCTAAAAGGGTGAAGACATACAAAGAGATCTACGGTCACTACTCAGCTATTCAAGCTGGCGAGCAGTCCGGGCGATGCATTGAATGTGGTAATCCTTACTGCGAATGGAAATGTCCAGTTCACAATTATATACCCCAATGGCTCAAACTAATATCAGAAGGTAGATTATTTGAAGCAGCCGATTTATCCCACCAAACTAATTCTCTACCTGAGATATGTGGGAGAATATGTCCTCAAGATAGACTATGCGAGGGCGCGTGTACTCTAAATGATGGATTTGGGGCAGTAACAATTGGAAATATTGAAAAATATATTACCGACGAGGCACTCAAACAGGGGTGGAAACCAGATTTATCGAATGTAAAAAAAACGAATTACAAAGTTGGGATTGTTGGAGCAGGCCCCGCAGGTCTCGCGTGTGCTGACATACTAGTACGCAATGGAATAACACCGCATGTATATGACAAGTATGAAGAAATTGGAGGTTTATTAACTTTTGGCATCCCTCCTTTCAAACTGGAAAAAGAAATAGTTCTACAACGCAGAAAAATTTTGGAAGAAATGGGAGTTGAGTTCTATCTCAACAAAGAAATTGGCAAAGATCTTCCTTTTGATAAATTACTTAGCGATTATGATGCTGTTTTTCTTGGCATGGGGACATATACATATATGAAAGGTGGTTTTAAAGGCGAGAACTTAGATGGCGTATTTGATGCTTTACCTTACTTGAATTCAAATATAAGAAATATATTCGGAACAAATAACAATGATTATATAAATTTTAATAATGAGAATGTGATTGTTCTTGGTGGTGGTGACACGGCTATGGATTGTAATAGAACTGCTCTTAGACAAGGAGCAAAAAAAGTATATTGTGCGTACAGACGTGATGAACAAAATATGCCTGGATCAAGACGAGAAGTTAAAAATAGTAAAGAAGAAGGAATTAATTTTCTATGGAATATGCAGCCGGTAGAAATTCTTGGCAAGGATAAAGTAGAAGGTGTTAAATTCCTAAAGACTAAACTTAAAAAAACTGACATAAGAGGAAGAGAAGTTCCAACTATTATCAAAGGTTCCGAAAAAATCATCAAGGCTGATAAAGTTATCCTTGCTTTTGGCTTTAGACCTAATCCATCAAATTGGTTCTCAAAACATAAGATTAAAACTGATGAGATTGGAAGAGTAATTATAGATAGGGGCTCGAAATTTAATTTTCAAACACACAATCCTAAAGTTTTTAGTGGCGGTGATATGGTAAGAGGATCAGATTTGGTAGTTACTGCAGTATTTGAGGGGAGATCAGCAGCTGCCGGCATTGTAGAATTCCTAGATTCTAAAAAATCAAAAAAAACTAATGTCGCTTGATAATCACCTTCTACTAAGAGCTATCAGAAAAGAGCCAGTGGAGAGAACTCCTGTATGGATAATGAGACAGGCCGGTAGATATTTGCCAGAGTATATTAAACTGAAAAATCAAGCTGGTGGTTTTATGAATCTTATAAAAAACCCTGAACTTGCTTGTGAAATTACATTACAACCACTTGAACGCTTCAATCTTGATAGTGCAATTATATTCTCAGATATTCTTGTAATCACTGAATTGTTCGGCATTGAGTTAGAATTCATTGAGAAAGTAGGACCAGTATTGAGTAAAACTTTAAGAACAGAAGACGATCTAAAAAAAATAAATACTGATTTTGACTTTGAAAAGGTTGATTATGTTTATAAAACAGCTAAGTTACTTAAAACCGAACTTAATAATAAAGTACCTCTTATTGGATTTATTGGCAGTCCATGGACAGTAGCAACTTATATAATTGAAGGAAACTCTACAAAAAATTTTTCAAAAGTTCTCAATATATTAAAAAATGATAAGATTTTTTTGAAATCGTTGCTAGATACGATAACAAAAGCAAGCATTAATCATTTAGAGAGGCAAATAAAATCTGGTGTTGACGTTACAATGGTTTTTGATACATGGGGTGGCCTTTTAGAGGGAGACTTGTACGAGGAATTTTCATTGCAGTATATCAATGCTATTCATTCTTCACTTAAGTCTTACAAGAAACCTATGATTTACTATATAAGAAATCCATATACGAAATTAGTGAACATCCAAAAGCTTGATGTTGATGTAGTTGGTATAGATTCTTCTATTACAATAAGTGAGTTTAATAAAGGGACTGGAGACAAATTCTGTGTTCAAGGTAATTTAGATGTAGAAATACTAAAATTGAGCAATAACAAAATTGAAGAAGAAGTTATTAAAATTTTGTCAAACATTAACAATACAACTGGACATATATTCAATCTAGGAACAGGTATTACGCCAGATATAGACCCAGCTAAATTAAAAACATTAATTGATGTATTGGCAAAAGTAAGTCCTAGATATACTATTAAATAGAATATGCTTTCGAATAATATCTATATCGTAGGTCTCATGGGATCTGGGAAAACTTCAATAGGGAAACTCTTATCTAAAACACTTGATTCCGAACATGTGGATATCGATCAGGAAATCGTAAAAAAAACTAATTTAACGATAAGTGAAATATTTAAAAATCATGGGGAAAATCACTTTAGAGAACTTGAGTCTATCATGCTTAATAATGTATCAAAGAGAAGAAATCTCATTGTTTCAACTGGGGGTGGTGTGATTTTATCAAGTGAGAACATTAGTACCATGCAGAATACAGGAAGTATTATTCATCTAGATATAAGTATAAAAGTTCAGCTATTAAGAGTACGGAATAGAAAAAATAGACCTCTACTAGATGTAGATAATATCAAAGAAAAACTTACAGAGATGAAGAATTTGAGAGATAATATCTACAAGAGTATATCGAGCTACTCAATATTAACTGACAATAAAAATAAAAAAGATATTGTCCAAGAGATAATTGATAAATTAAATGATTAAAAAAACTCTCAGAACACAAACGAACAATGTACCTATATTCATAGGTGATAAGATTATTTCTATAACGCTTTTAAAATCATTAATTAAGTCAAAAGATGTGGTTGTTATAACAAATGTTATTGTTGCTAAGTACCATTTAAAAAACTTAAAAAATAAATTACGAGGATTTAATATACTTACTTATATAATTCCTGATGGTGAAAAATATAAAAATATAAAAACATTATATAAGATACAAGATTTTCTTGTAAAAAATAATTGTGATCGTCAAGTTAATATCATAGCGCTCGGTGGG
>CAJWRL010000061.1 GCA_913046125.1 uncultured Gammaproteobacteria bacterium | reverse complement strand
TAATTTAAATGGTATGAGAAAAGGTGATGCAACATCGATAGCAATCATCTCGCTACCTGAAGGGAGTGCATTTAGAAGTGGTATTGACAACACATTATACACCTCACCAGAGAATGGTATTAACATGATAAAGACTATCAAAACAAATAGAAGTATTTTCGATAGTCTATTTCTTAATTCTAACAAATGAGGTAGAAATTTACTCTTAGTCTGTTTTGTCTCTTGCTGATTCATCTTTCGTTTCTTTAATTCTCTTTTGAAGTTCTGTTATTGAAAGCTCTTGATCTTTTAAAATCTTATTAATGTCTGTACTATCTACTTCATCATCAATCTGATTTTTAACATTACTGAAATATCTTTGAACCTTACCAAACTGCTTACCTAGGTATGATGCAACTACTGGTAATCTTTCAGGACCAAGTACGAAAAGTGCAAGAAGGAATAAAAAGAATAATTCCCAGAAACCAATATCAAACATAATTTATGTTTTTTTATTATTATCGTCGATATTCTTTTCTGTGGTGGTGTCTTCTCGTGACGATTTCTTAAAACTCTTCATGGCAGCACCTAAATCTGACCCAATATTTCGCAGCTTCTTTGTTCCAAACAAGACTACTACGATAATTAAAATAAGTAATATTGACCATGGTGATATTCCGCTTAACATTCTAATCCCTCATTTTTGTCTATTATTCTTTTCCTCTATTCCAGAAGTTCCGAATCTTTCTGTTAACTCATCTAGTATCGTAGCATATTTAATGTCAAGTGAAGCTAATAATACAAGGACATGAAATAACAAGTCAGCTGTTTCATGTACAACCTGAGCTTTGCCATCTTCAGTGGCGTCAACTAATTCACCGGCCTCCTCAATAATTTTATCACAAATATCCTGATTACCTTTTGAGAAGAGGCTTGAAACATATGAATCTTTAGGATCTTTGGTCTTACGGTCCTGAAGAATTGTCTCAAGTTTTTCTATTATATCACTCATTATCTTTCCTCTTACTATCTCACAAACACGCCCTTATCTCTAAGAAAATCTTTTGCTTGGCTGATACTATACTCGCCAAAATGAAAAATGCTCGCAGCAAGGACTGCGTCTGCTTTTCCTAGTGATATTGCATCATATAAATCTTGCAAACTACCGGCTCCTCCAGAGGCAATCACTGGAATACTTAGTTTATTTGAAATTTCACACAATATCTCATTATCAAAACCTTCTTTTGTTCCATCTTTGTCCATGCTAGTAAGTAAAATTTCACCAGCACCTCTTGCCTGACACTCAAGACACCAGTTAACTGCATCTAATTGAGTTTTATGCCTGCCGCCATGCGTAAATACATTATATTGTTCTATGCTTTTCTTAATATCTACAGCGACTACAATACACTGCCTACCAATCTTATCAGTCACTTCGTTGATTAAGTCTGGATTTGCTACCGCAGCGGTATTAATTGTTACTTTGTCAGCTCCTGCAGACAAAAGATCCCTCACGTCACTAAAACTTTTAACGCCGCCTCCGACTGTGAGTGGTATGAATACCTCATTTGCTACTTGCTCAACAACACCCAATATATTGTCTCTACCCTCATAGGATGCGGTGATGTCTAGGAAGGTTATTTCATCAGCCCCCTCCTTGTCATATTTTTTTGCAATTTCTACAGGATCACCTGCATCAACTATATCAACAAAGTTTATTCCTTTAACAACTCTACCTTTGTCTACATCAAGACATGGTATTATTCTTTTAGCTACACTCATTGATGGCTTCCTTTAAGTCTATTGTGTTTTCATATAGAGCTTTACCAATTATAAATCCGTCAATCTTACTTCTAGTCATTTTTAGGATTGACTGAATATCATTAGTGGATGTTACTCCACCAGAAATGATAGCTTTGGTACTTATAAACTTTAGTATCTTCTCAATAGATTCGCTATTGATACCCTGCATCATGCCATCTTGGTTTATATCAGTGACTATAAACAGTTCAATGCCATTTTGCTCAAAGTAATCTATAAAATCGCCTACATCATTGTTTGCAGTTGTTTCCCATCCATCACCTGCAAGTTGTCCGTCCTTGATTGCTATATCTATCGCCAGTGACTTTCTATGTGCCTGGTCAATTGACCGAATAAATTCTCTATCTTTAAGAACTTTAGTACCTAAGATAATTCTATTAATGCCATTAGCAAGATATTGGTTAACTGTTTCAATATTTCTAATTCCACCTCCAATTTGTATGAAAATATCTGGAAATGATTTTCTTATCTTCAAAATACTGTCAATATTCATTGGTCTTCCAGCTTTTGCTCCATCTAGATCGACTATATGAAGAAATCTAGTGCCTTTACTAAGCCATGATGATACGACTGATTCTAAGTTATCTGAGTAAATAGTCTTATTTGAGTAGTCACCTCTAGATAATCTGACGCATTTTCCATCAATTATGTCAATTGCAGGATAAACAATCACTTCAAACTCTCCGACCAGGTAATAAAATTGCTGATCAATTGTAGTCCGTACTTCGAACTTTTTTCAGGATGGAATTGGCACGCAAATATATTATCTTTAATAACTGATGATGTGAAATCTATATCATATGTAGTTGTAGAAGAAATATCCTCTTTAGATTCAGCTGAAGCATAATAGCTATGTACAAAATAAAAAAAAGATGTTCTGGGTATATTGCTCCAGATTGTATGATCTTTTTTTTGCTCAACTTTGTTCCACCCCATATGTGGTACTTTCAAGTCTTGACTAATCTTCTTACTAAAATCATTCACAGATCCTTTGATAATAGAAAGGCAATCAACTCCATTATCCTCATATGATTTTTCAAATAAAATTTGAAACCCTAAACATATCCCAAAAAATGGCTTATTTAAGATGTGCTCGTGTAGTCTGGGAAAGTTATTGGTTATTTTTTGCATGCATGATTTTGCTGCCCCTTGTCCTGGTAAAACGATCATTGATGCTTTCTCGAGGTCCTCATTAGTGGTAGCCACACATACCTTATATTTCTTATTGGAAACTTTTTGGAATGATTTAATCACGCTATGAAGATTACTCATTCCATAATCTATAACAGTTATGTTTTTCATTAAAGAAATTCTTTTGTCGAAGGAATCTTATCTATATTTTTTGCATCTAAAGAGACAGCCATTTTCAAAGCTCGTCCGAATGCTTTAAAAATAGTCTCAGCAATATGGTGCGCATTTTTGCCACGAATATTATCAATATGTATTGTTGCTTTAGCGTGGTTTGTGAAGCCGTGAAAAAATTCACTCAAAAGTTCAACATCAAACTCTCCGACCCTGGCTCTTGGATAGGTAACATTGTATGTTAATCCTGGTCTACCAGAAAAATCTACTACTACCCTAGATAGTGATTCATCCAGTGGAATGTAGGCATAACCAAATCTCTGTATGCCTTTTTTATCCCCGAGCGCCTTATCAAAAGCTGACCCAAGAGTGATGCCAATGTCCTCTACAGTATGGTGTGCATCGATCTCAAGATCACCTTTGGCATCTAAATCTAAATCAATTGATGAGTACCTGGTGGTTTGATCAAGCATATGTTCAAGGAAAGGCAGGTTAGCTTTTAAATTACTTACACCGGAGCCATCTAAGTTGAGAGATAGACTGATATCTGTTTCCTTTGTTTTTCTTGATTCGCTTATTTTTCTCATGCGCCTATATTATTATATTATTTATCACTTAGCCATTTCTTTACGATCTGAATTACTTTATCAGCATTATCCTCGTGATAGTGGCTGGATGATTTAATTTCATATTGTGATGATTTATCACTTATTGTTTTAATTGACTTTTCTCGTTTAGACGCTTCTTTACGGACCAAGTCAAAATCGTATTCGCCATAAATATCAAGTATTGGTATATTTATCTTGTCGTATGGATATTCTCTTGCTAGTTTTTGTCCTTTATCAACAGCTCCACTACCTATCATGACTATTGATATTACTTGAGGTTGTAGGTAAAAATTCTCAATAAATGACATTAGCATATGAACGCCACAGCTATGAGCGATAATTACTAATCTATCGTTTTTTGATAAAATGTACTCTATTGCTGAGATTATCCTCTGATCAGAGTCATAGAGTATGTCTATATAATCGTTATAAGTTGATCCTTTTTCGAGTACAGGTAGTTGAATGTTGTATGTATTGAAATTATCACTTAACTGAGTCCTTACCGGATAAGCAAGATTAAAATCATTAGGACTAAGGCCTCTTCCATGAAGATATAAAATGGCAGAATCTTTATCATCATTATAAATTTCTATAGATGAGAATTTTCCATGCTTATAATTTATATAACTGTGCTCGCCATCAAAAACTTCGCTTAGGCTTTGATCATAAATCATTCTCTCTCTTACCAGATCAGGTTTTTTTTGTGTGGGAAAGAAATAATCTAATATCAATACAATAAGTACTAACCATAAAATCTGTTTAAATAATTTCATCAAATATCTTAACTAACTCCTTACTTATAGTAGGTTCTAAAACAGAGTGCCCCGCGTCTTTAGCAATTATTAAATTAGATTTTGGATATACTGCCTGCAAATCGTAAGCTTGTCTGATCGGGCAAACAACATCGTACTGGCCATGAACTATCCAACATGGAATATTACTGATGATGTTTATGTTTTTCAATATTTGATTCTCTTCGATGAAGCAGTCGTTAATAAAATAATGTGACTCTATTTTAGCTAGCGATATTGCACATTCATCAAATGCATTAATTACCTCACTTGATGGAAGCAAACAGGATGATCTTCCCTCCCAGAGTGACCACTCTTTGCAAGCTCTTTTTGATGTATTCTCATCAGACGAATGAATCATTTC
>CAJWRL010000060.1 GCA_913046125.1 uncultured Gammaproteobacteria bacterium | reverse complement strand
ACAATCTTTCCTGATTCTAAAAATAAATCAGATATACCTACAGCAGAACCAAGGACTCCGCCGGGGTTATTTCTGAGGTCAAGAATAAGCGCTACCATCATATTTCCACTTTTCTTTCTTAGGTCATATATCGCCTTTCTGACATTCGCAGTTGAGTTAGATTGAAAACTAGATAATCTTAAGTATCCAACCTCACCGTTGAAAATCTCTGTTTTAATTCCCTTGGATACAATGATTTGTCTCACTAATTCAAAATCTAAAGGTTTCTCTTCCTTTTCACGTAAAACTTTTACTTTCACTTTTGTGCCTGGCTCGCCGCGCATCAATTTTACAGCATCATTAATAGATTTATCTTTCAGTGATATATCTTGAACTTCAATCACGAGGTCCCCGGCCTTGAGACCTGCTCTTTGTGCAGGGGTATCATCTATTGGCGATATAATTTTTACAAACCCATCTTCCATGGTGATTTCTATTCCAATACCTCCAAACCTTCCAGTTGTCCCAATTTTTAGTTCTGAAAAATCTTCTTTAGAAAGATAATCAGAGTAGGGGTCTAAATTAGAAACCATCCCCTCGATTGCATAGTTAAACAGTGTAGTATCATCAACTTCGTCAACATACTGATCTTTAATTTTCTTATATACATCAACAAACTGCTGAATTTTTTCTGTTGGAACTTCGCTATCAGATGAATACACAGGCATGCAAACTAAGGCAAGGAACGCAGAAAAAAGTACAATTTTAAAGGTTTTATAGATACTTATCATCAAGCACATAATAGCACTTTATTACTAGATTTATTATTAGTTTCGGCTAATATAGGTATATAATAATACAATGGAAAACGAACAAGTACAGATAGAGGATAAGATTGATTATTCTTCTGCAGATCAAGAAAGAGACATTGAAACTGCGTCACGATCATTAAAAGCAATGTCCCACCCCTTAAGATTGATGATACTATGCAAGCTCGGGGAGGGTGAGTTTAGTGTTCAAGACATTGTCGATAATGTAGGTACATCTCAAAGTAATATATCTCAGCATCTAGCGATACTCAGAGACAAAGGCATTCTCTCTGCAAGAAAAGATGCCAACAAAGTTTTTTACAAAGTCAGTGATTTTAAGACATTGAAGTTGATTGATATGATGAGAGAAGTTTTCTGTTCCAAACATAACTGATCCATATAATGGATCACTCATTTGAATTTATCCTTAATCACCCTGTTCTATCAGTAGCTTTAATTATTTTTATTTATCTTATAATTTCTTTTGAGATTAAAAACTTTACTAAAAAGTATAAAGGTATTGATTGCAGTGACCTTGTTACAAAAATTAACGAAAGTCAAATTGTCGTTCTTGACACAAGAGAAAAAGCAGAATATAAAAAAGGACACATCTCACAAGCAATACTTCATGACTCATCAACTACAAAAAAATTAGAATTCGACGAAGTCGTTGTTTATGATAAGGATGAAATGACAAGTGTCAGTAGTGCAGAAAGAATATTAAAAAACAATTCGATACAAGTGTTTTACCTAGAGGGCGGGATTCAATCTTGGACTGAAAACAATCTACCTTTAGTCGAGGGCAAATGAACGAAAATAGGGTCCAATTTAATATTCAAAGAGTGTATTTGAAAGATCTTTCATTTGAATCACCTATGACACCAGATATCTTTACGAACATGTCATCATCCCCACAGGTTGGTTTTAACTTTGAGTCTAATATTAATAAATTAACAGACGATGTATATGAATTGACGCTTATGTTTAATGTTAAAGCAGAAGTTGATAATAAGACTTTGTACATAGTTGAGTTAAAACAATGTGGGGTTTTTCACATTTCAACAGATAATGAAGATCTTAAAAAAAGATTCCTCAATGTTCATTGTGCTGAGATAGTATTTCCATATGCAAGGGAAAATATATCTAGTATTATACAAAGAGGTGGGTTCCCTCCTTTGTTTATAAATCCAATAGACTTTCGTACTATTTATCAAAACGAGCTAGATAAAAGAAAAGATAATTAATGTTAACTAAATTCAGGGTGATTGGTGCTGGCGTGTGGGGGTTAGCCTTCTCAGATTATCTTTTAAACTTGGGTCATAGTGTTGAAATATTCAGAAGAGATATAAGCTTAGGGGCAGATAGTATTCAAAAACTCGGACTTAAGAAAGTATCATCCGATCACATTAAATCTCTAGAAACTCTTAATGATCAAAAAAATAATGATGAAATAAATATCATTGCTGTTAGCAGTAAAGGTTTTAGTGATGTTTTAGATAATTACGAGAACTACTTTAGTAGATTGACTGAGGTAGTATCACTCACAAAAGGTATTGATCATCAAAGTGGTATGTTATTTAGTGATTTAGTGTTTGATAGATTCACAAATATGCAACGATATGGACTTGTATCTGGACCTTCCTTTGCTAAGGATTTATGTGAGGGAAAAAAAATCATAGTATCAATGGCCTCTTTAGATGAAGACTTATGTAAGGCTATGGTTGACGTAACTAAAAGTGCGCATTTTCAGATGACCCCAACAAAATATATCTATCAAATTGAAATAGCAGGAATTATCAAAAATATTGCTGCAATTATGTGTGGTATGGCAGATGAATATACTGATAAGGGTGTCCATGCTAACAAAATTATCAAAAAGGCCTGTGAAGAGACATGGGAGCTAGCACTAAAGTTACGCGAGCACCTCCCTCCTAATCAATACCAGGAATTCTGTGATAATCTTAATCACGACAGAGACACAATTATCTCATCTCCTGGCTATATAGGAGATATGATTTTAACCTGTAAACAAAATCAATCTCGTAATTACCAATTTGGGAGGCTGATAGCAGATCATGAAATTAGTATTGAAGATGCTAAAAATACTATAGGAACAGTTGAGGGCTATGACTGTTGTCAAACCCTTGTGGAGAATTCGAAACATTGTGTAGATGGCCTGACAACGCTATTGTATAAGATTTTAAAGTCTAAGAGCACAGAGCGTGAAGGATTACTTAAAGAATTTCTACAAGTCTAGTTCCTTTATTTTTCTTGTGATTGTATTCCTGCCCATACCTAATATTCTAGCAGCTTCGATCCGTTTTCCTTTACTTGCTAATAATGCTTCTTTGAGAAGTAGTTTATCTAGTTCTCTAGAAAAAACACTTAAATCATTACTATCTGAGAGTATACCTTTTATGTGACTAGATAAATTTTCCTCCCATGATAAAGTTGTATTCACGCTTTCATTTAGAGTTGAATTACTACTATTTGAATGTAAATCTCTAACTTCGTCAGGAACATCATCTACTGTGATTGTAGCCGATGGAGCCATGACTGTCATATATCTGCATAAATTTTCAAGTTGTCTAATGTTGCCAGGCCAATCATACTTATTTAATAATTCCATAGCTGCACTCTCTATAGTTTTTGAATCACTTTTAAGTTCATCAGCACTCTTGTTTAAGAAGTATTTTACGAGCTCATTTATATCTTCTTTTCTGTCTCTGAGGGGAGGTAGCTCAATTCTAAAGACATTTAATCTGTGGTAGAGATCTTCTCGGAACTTGCCATTTTTGATCAAATTTTCTATGTTTTGATTCGTAGCAGCAATTATCCTAACATCTGATTTAATTGGTTTTTGTCCACCTACCCTGTAGAACTCATGACTAGACAATACTCTAAGAAGTCTTGTTTGCAACTCAGGATGCATATCTCCAATTTCATCAAGAAATAAAGTACCGCCTAATGCTTGTTCAAACCTTCCTATCCTTTGAGTTTGTGCGCCAGTAAACGAACCTTTTTCATGACCAAATAGTTCACTTTCAAGTAACTCATGAGGGATTGCAGCGACGTTTATGGCAACAAAAGGTTTATCGCTCCTAGGGCTGTTAGCGTGAACTGACTGTGCTATTAGCTCTTTTCCTGTACCTGATTCGCCTCTTATAAGCACAGTGATGTCTGTTTTTGATATTTTTCCTATAGCTTTGAATACATCTTGCATTGCATCAGCTTTGCCAACAATATTATTCTCTGTACTGTTATTAAAGTCACCATTATAACTATTACTTGCACGTGTTGCTTTGATAGCTAGTTTTCTTATTTCATCGATATTAAAAGGCTTTGTTAAGTATTCAAATGCACCGCCTTTGTATGCTGATAGAGCATTATCAATGTTTGCATGTGCAGTGATAATTATTGTTGGTATTTCTGGAAATTTATCAGATACTTTATTTAGGAATTCTAGACCAGACATTCCTGGCATCTTTATATCCGTTATGATTAGATCCGGCTGTGCTGAATTAAGTTCAAGCAATGCCTCCGATGCATTAGCAAATGACTCAACTGTGAAAAGATCTTCCAGTGCGCTAGTACAAATAGTTCGTATACTCTCTTCATCGTCAATTATCCAGATTTTAGCCATGAATTTTACACCTCACAGGAAGCACTACGGTAAAACAAGTTTCCTTTTGCTTACTTGAGCATTCAATAAGACCAGAATTTTGCATTATAATTGATTGTGCAATTGTAAGCCCTAATCCCATTCCTTCTGTTTTTGTGCTCACCATCGGATAGAATATTTCTTTTAGTTTATCTTCAGGGATACCAGGGCCATTATCAATTACACTAATTTTCGTAACTAGGGGGTAATATTCGTTACCAATAGTGTAACTTGGTTCCGTTCTTGTTCTGATTGTTATGTTACCTTTAAAGTCTAGAGCTTGGATAGAGTTTCTAACAAGGTTGATTAATGCCTGTATAAGTTGTTCCTTGTTTGTATTCACATCAGGGATACTAGGATCATAATCCTTCATGAAGTTAACATTCTTGTTTTTAAGATCAAATTGAAAGAGATCAACTACATGTTCCGTAACTTCATGAATGTTAATTGGTGTTTTCTTGACTGAGGTCGCTGGTAATGCCATATCATTTAGAAGATTCACCAATCGCCCAGTTTCTTTTTTTATGATGTCTGTGAATTTGGTGTAAGAATCATCCAAAGACTTTTCAAGAATCTGCGCCGCACCCAATATACCGCCTAGTGGGTTTTTAATCTCATGAGATAGACCTTTTATCATTTCTCTAGTTGCTCTTTCTTGTTCAATAAGGTTCTGTTCAAGTGAAATACTGTGAAGTCTTCCCGTTTCAGTAAATTCAATCAA
>CAJWRL010000059.1 GCA_913046125.1 uncultured Gammaproteobacteria bacterium | reverse complement strand
ATTATATTTTCTGATGAACCTATTGAGGTCTATGTTTTTTTTCATTCGATAAAGTCTCGGCTCTCTATTTTTTTCTTTAATCAAAATCAGTAAATTATCACCATCAATATAACTATTCAAAATATAAAAACTTTTTGGTAACTCTTGGTTCACTGCATATCCTTCATTATTTTTTATATTTTGAAATAAAGATATGAAAATAAGAGAAATACTCAAAGCAATAATAATTTTAAAATGAAACTTCTTATTTCTTAAGAAATTGTGAATGAGTGCAACATATATAACCAGTAACAATAGTAAATATAAGTATAGACTCATGAGTTTAAAAGCCTTTCAAATTATACGGCGTCAATATCTTCTTTTGATTGTCACCTGATGAGTAGTCGCCATTTTCATCAAGATAAAATCTAGTTACAGTTACCTCGGTATCTTTCTCAGCTAATGTTATATTGTTAGCATAAACTAGTTTTAGTGTTGGATTCACTTTTTCTATTATAACTTTCACATCCACAGGTAATTTGCTTTTATGTTCATAGAGATATAAATTTATAATATATTCTCCTGGTATTATTCCTCTCAAGGTGACTACCTCTCTGTTGATTGGATAAATTATATCCTCTCCATCAATCGTAACAATATCATTCACAATTCCTTGATCGTCTCTGTCAAGATGTAACCATCCAGCATCTTTTTTTAAATATGAAACTGTTTCACCATTAGGATCTTGTACCCAAATATCTACATCATCTGGGAGGCTATCTTTCCAATCAACTGTAACAATGTACTCTGCTTTCATATTTACATTACCTATTTTAGATATTGGATTTATGAAAAGTACAGTTATGAAAAATAAGAATGTAAATCCCAA
Organism: uncultured Gammaproteobacteria bacterium; assembly: GCA_913046125.1. GTDB lineage: Bacteria > Pseudomonadota > Gammaproteobacteria > CACLCV01. The sequence goes on along the minus strand of CAJWRL010000059.1, from coordinate 4,323 downwards.
TAGTGTGTTAAAAAGTAAGTCGGTAAAAGGCTCTGTCCTAATTCTAGTCTTTCTTCTCATTATCATCTGAACTTAAAATCTTGCTGATAAAGTTATTAATTTTATTTTCAAAATAATTATTTTGTATAGTTAGAAGTATTGAGCAGATTAATCCGCTTAATGTTGTATAAAGAGCTACTTTCATTCCGCTACTCATGCTTAATAAGAGATTATTCATTTTTGATAAATTCATTTCATCTATGGTTGATAAAGAGCTAAGCATTATAATAAAACCGATCACTGTTCCAACAATTCCAAGTTTTAATAGTATGTCAGCAACAAAAAATCCGTTATCCACAATTTCATATAGTCTTGATTTCAATTGTTCTTGAAAAGACTTGTTATTTGAAGTATTTGATAATGAAGATCTGTACTCATCTAGAATTTCAATGAATATATTATTATTTGGACTACTATTTTCTTGAATTAGACTATTAATAGCATATCTAAGTTTGTATAAGTGGTATCCTCCTCGAAACAAATAGAACGTAAAAATGGATACAATGATAGATGATATATAACTTATGTCTTCTCTAAATAATCCTGATATGAAGTCGAATGATTCAAGGATATAAATAGATATCAAAATTATAGAAACAAAATAAATCCAGTAGATAAAGATATTATCTATGTTACCGTTTTTCATTTATATCAATTTTTTTGGATCTAGTATCTTTATGAGTTCTGTTTTCGTCAGAGTAGTCATTTTTTCAGCGACATCGAAGATAGAGCTATTAGTTCTGTATGCTTCTTTCACAACCTTAGATGCTAAGTCGTATCCTATTACTTGATTAAGCTTTGTTGCAATTATAGGGTTTCTTAATAAATTTTCGTTAACAGAAGTCTCGTTTACTGTAAAGCTATCAATAAGATCTATCATGCTAAAAGTAGAATTTATCATAAGATATAATGACTCAATAATATTATGGGCTATCAAGGGAAGCATGGTATTCAGCTGGAAGTTACCACTACTTGAGGCTTGCACGATAGTACTATGATTTCCATTGACTTGGGTTGCAGCCATCATTATAGATTCTGATAGAACAGGATTAACTTTACCTGGCATAATGCTGCTACCTGGCTGGAGGGCTTTGAGAGAAATCTCTGAGAGTCCCGATATCGGACCACTGTTCATCCATCGAATATCATTTGCAATTTTTAATAAAGTAGACGCATATCTCGTGAGCGCAGAGCTCAGAGTGAGTATGTGATTTTGAGAGCTCATCATCTCTCCTTTTATTTCAAGAGGTTTAAATTTTATCTTCATTTCACTGTATATTTTGTTTAACTCTTGACAAACACTCCTACTGAATTTTTTGGGAGAATTTATTCCTGTACCAATAGCAGTACCGCCAATAGGTAGGTATGAGATTTCTTCACATGACAAATCTATTTGTGATTGAGAAGCTCTTACCTGCTCTTCCCAGACATTTAATTCTTGCTCAAAAGAAATAGGTACAGCGTCCATTAGATGAGTCCTTCCCGATTTTATGATATGAGCTAAAGATTTTGATCTAGCATTTATTGAATCACAAAGAAAATTAATGGACATTGAAAGGCTTTTACTCATTGTAAGACTAGATATATTGATGGTTGTTGGTATGACATCATTTGAACTCTGCGACATGTTTACATCATCATTAGGATGTACGTCTTTTTTATAATCTCTTTTTGCAATATTGGATATTACTTCGTTCATATTCATGTTTGTGCTTGTCCCAGAGCCAGTTTGAAATATGTCAACCGGAAAATGATCCATAAAACCATGTATATTTGACGAAATCTTATTTGCAACTGATGAGATACAGGTAGCTTTATTCTTTGGCAAGACCTTACAGCTAGCATTTGCTCTTGCACATGCAGTTTTTAGATTCGATAGTGCTTGAATGAATGCAGGATCAAAAGTAATACCACTCATTTTAAAGTTATCTATTGCCCTTTGAGTTTGTGCTCCATAGAGTGCATTCCTTGCTACTTTAACTTTACCTAAGGAGTCTGTTTCAATCCTATAATTATTTTTTTTCATATACTTAGTAAATATAATTAAAACTAATTCTATGATATAATACCATTTTAAAAACCTGTTTAATATGAAAAATTATAATCTCAACATTTCTGCACCTACAGATGGAAGATATAGTGGCTTATGCGAGGAAATAAATAAAATATTCTCTGAACATAATTTGATTAAAATGCGGGTTAAAGTTGAGATTGAATGGTTCATTTTTTTATCTAATCAAAAAAGCATTGAATCTTTACCAAAGTTTTCAGAATCTCAGACTAGGAAACTTAGGAAGATATATCAAGATTTCGGTTCTAAAGAATCATCGAGTGTAAAAAAAATTGAAGATACTACAAAGCATGATGTAAAGGCTGTTGAATACTTCATAAAAAATAAAATCAAAAATAATAATTTACTAAATAAATACAAAGAGCACATCCATATATGCTGTACCTCGGAAGATATTAATAATATTGCCTATTCCCTGATGATTAAAGAAGGAAGAGATCTTTTGATCTATCAAGCTAATACGCTTCAACGAACAATGAAGTCAATGGGTAAAAAATATAAAAATATAGCTATGTTATCTCACACTCATGGACAACCAGCTTCACCAACTACCATGGGCAAAGAGTTTATTAATTTTTATAGGCGTTTAGATGCTCAAATACATGATCTTAATAACATTGAAATCAAAGGTAAGTTTAATGGGGCTACTGGAAACTATTCAGCCCACAGTGTCACATATCCAAAGGTGAATTGGCCAAACACTATGAGGAAGTTCGTTAATAGTTTAAAGCTTGAATTCAACAGTCATACTACACAAATAGAGCCACATGACTATATAGCTGACTTATGTCATAAAATTAATCATATAAATTCAATTTTAATTGGATTTTCACAGGATGTTTGGGCATATATTTCAAAAAACTACTTCACTCAAAAAAATATCAAAGGTGAAATTGGTTCCTCAACGATGCCGCATAAAATTAATCCAATCAATTTTGAGAATGCTGAAGGAAATCTTGGAATGAGTAATGCTATATCGAATTATTTTTCTAATAAACTAGTGATATCAAGACTGCAGCGTGATCTATCAGATTCAACTGTACTTCGAAATATCGGTCTTGTATACGCATACTCAATTGTTGCATATAAAAATATTTCATTAGGTCTTAGTAAACTCGATATCAACAAACAAAAAATTAATGACGATCTTGATGAGTGTTGGGAAATATTAGCCGAGCCCATACAAATGGTTGCAAGAAAATATCATATATCAAACTCGTATGAATATCTCAAAAAATATACACGTGGCAAGAAAGTTGATAAGGGAGTAATTGAGAAAATTATTACGAACTTAAATATACCGGAAAATGAAAAAAGTAGACTTCTAGACTTGACTCCTCGTAAATACATAGGCTATGCAAATAAGCTTTGTGATGTTAAATAATCATGAAATTATAAGTTTAATAGAAAATCGATTAGACAGTGTAAGTGCTGAATACCAATCCGTCGACAATAAGATTGAAATTTATAGACTTGATGGAGATTTGATAATTTTAGAGATTAACCAAAACATTTTTTCGATTTTATATAAAGAAAATAAATATGATTTTAAAGAATCAGATCAATTTTTTAATAAATTAGAAGAATTAATTAGTTAACTTTTTGGCTTCATTAAAGGAAAAAATAAGACATCTCTAATTGATGCTGAATTAGTCAGAAGCATCACAAGCCTATCTATTCCTATTCCTGCTCCAGCAGTTGGAGGCATACCATATTCCATCGCTGTTATAAAATCTTCATCATATTTCATTTTTTCTTCATCAGTGGCCAACTGATCATGAAATCTCTCTGACTGGTCTATAGGATCATTTAATTCAGAAAAGCCGTTTGCTATTTCTCTTCCAGCTATGAATAATTCAAACCTCTCAACAATCTCAGGGTTATTATCTACACGTCTTGATAGTGGTGAGACTACTGTTGGATATTCAGTTATGAATGTTGGTTGAATGAGTTTCCCTTCCACTTTTTTCTCAAAGATATCTAATTGAGTTTTATGAAGTGAATCTTTGACTGATACTTCAATATCATGATTTTTACAATAGCTCTCAAGATAACTGTAATCATTTAGATTCTCCGAACTAATCGAATCACAAAATTTAATGATAGAGTCATGGAAGTTTATCCTTTCAAATTTTTTTGTGATATCTATAGTTTGTTCTTGATATGTCAAAGTGTTATTAAAACCGAGAGAATCAAATAGTGACTTGAATAAC
>CAJWRL010000058.1 GCA_913046125.1 uncultured Gammaproteobacteria bacterium | reverse complement strand
ATGGAGGTTGTAAGAGCACTTTACATTGTTTCTGCTGTGATGTTCATTTTAACTCTTGGTGGCCTCAGTAATCAAGAAACATCAAGGAGAGGAAATTTATACGGGATAAGTGCTATGCTTATTGCAGTTATCGCAACTTTTTTAGGGCCGCAGGTATCAAGTAATTATGGACTTTTGATTATTTTAATCCTTCTAGGAGGTTCTATTGGATTAATACTATCAAAAAAAGTTCAAATGACTGAAATGCCTGAGTTAGTTGCGATATTACATAGTTTAGTTGGAATGGCAGCAGTATTAGTCGGTCTTGTGAACTTTATAAATCCAACACAAGATTACATAGGTGTTGAGAAGACTATACATTCTATAGAAATTTACATAGGAATTTTTATAGGTATGGTCACATTTTCTGGTTCTGTAATCGCTTTCGGTAAATTGAGCGGGAAACTCTCTGGCAATCCATTAATGTTACCTGCAAAGCATTATCTAAATCTTATTATGATACTCGCTATAATTTACTTTGGTCATAGCTTTGTATCGTCTGCATCCATAGAAAATGCTTATTTGCCACTAGCAATAATGTTAGCTATATCCTTCTTTTTTGGCATACACTTAGTTGCTTCTATCGGAGGTGCAGATATGCCAGTTGTAGTATCAATGCTAAATTCCTATTCTGGATGGGCAGCATCAGCAACAGGCTTTATGCTAAGCAATGATTTACTAATTGTTGTGGGAGCACTAGTAGGGAGCAGCGGAGCAATACTGAGCTATATTATGTGCAGAGCAATGAATAGAAGTTTTATATCAGTCATTGCTGGTGGTTTTGGAACTGAGTCTACTACAGTTGCGACTGCGAATACAGATCAAGGCGAGGTTCAAGCAATTGATATAGATGAATTTAAAAATATGATTACCTCATCAAAAAAAATTGCAATCATTCCCGGATATGGTATGGCTGTAGCTCAAGCTCAATTTGTAGTAAATGAAATAATAAATATTCTCAAAACAAAAGATATAGAAGTAATATTTGTCATCCATCCTGTTGCAGGAAGAATGCCAGGTCATATGAACGTACTTTTAGCAGAAGCACAAATTCCATATGATATTGTTTATGAAATGGAGGAGGTCAATGATGATTTTGACAACATTGACTTATCAATCGTGATTGGTGCTAACGATATTGTTAACCCATCAGCTCTTGAGGATCCAAATAGCCCAATAGCTGGAATGCCGGTAATAGAGTGTTGGAGAGGGACATATACTGTAGTCATGAAAAGAGGCATGTCTACTGGTTATGCTGGAGTTGAAAATCCACTCTTCTTTAAAGATAATACAAGAATGCTATTTGGTGATGCGAAAGAATCTTTATCACAAGTTTTAACTCTAAATAATTAGCCTTTGAATAATTACTATAAAATCATGAATTCTATTGTTTTTGTAATAGTATTCATCTATTTTTTAGTAGGAATAAAATGCGGATTTGTCTCTTGGAGCTGTTAGTTTTATCTGAAACATCTAAACTACTACATTAAATCCCTCAAAAACAGGATGTCCTATATAAATATCTTTATGTTGGCCTGCATTTTTATGTGCTAACTTAAAAGCTTCTGATTTTGTCCAATTAATAAAGTCATCTTGACTATTCCAAGTACTGTGAGATGCATACAATGTACATTCTTTATCTGTTTCGCCTTTTACTAAGTTAAAGTTAATAAACCCAGGAACATTTTCCAAATGTGTATCCCTATTTTTCCAAATACTCTCGAATTCATTTTCTCTACCAAGAACAATTCTAAATCTATTCATTGCAATGTACATTTACTTCAAACTCCTAAATCTCAAATAAGTCAATTAATGTTTTTCTTGAATTTGAACCTTGAGATTATCTTTTTTTCCATCTCCCAAAAATAATCAAACTCACCAAATAGTGTACCAATTATGATCAATAAAACTTGATAAATCATTAGTACAAATAATATTGATAATATAATGCTATCCAAATTAAACAATCCAGAAATATAATCAGAAATAACTAAAGATAGAGAGCCAGTAATTCCAAATACTATAAAAACAACTATAAGCTGATATGTGGAAGACACTCTAAATAATTTTTTTAGTTTATCCATAAACATCATTTAACTAATTATAACATATTTATTAAGTGGAGGCGGGGGGAATCGAACCCCCGTCCGAGAGCACTCGGCCATTGGTACTACATGCATAGTCTTTAATTAAATTTTGCAGGTATGCTGGTTAAAGACAACCTACATAACTACTAGCTTGTTTAAATTTAATAGCCCATTAACAAGCTTATGGACTACGATCTTATCATTATGACCTCTGTTTAGAGCATATAAGCCTACTCTAAGAGAGGCTAGCGGCAGTTAGGCTGCTAGAGCTAAAGGTTTATTTTCAGCGTTTATATATTTTACAGCAGTTTTACGAGTTACTATCAGCTCGACATGCACCTCCGGTGTCGCAACCCACGTCGAAGCCGGTCGCCCCCTTGAGATAGCCTATTTATACATAATTTAGAAAAAACAATCAAATTGTATTACTATATTCATACAGAAAGATGCAATATTTCTTTACAAAAAATCACTCAAACAAGCAAAAAAATATCAAGCAGTATGACGTATTCCGAGTGATTTCCCTTGAATCTCTCACTAGAGACCGCTTGATAAAATTCTCAAAGGTCCTTGATGCTAAATATGTAGAGAAACTTTTCAACGCAGACTTTTCATATTGCGCTATAACTTACAGATCTGGCTCTAATTCTCCCTGGTCAAGTAAAACCAAAGATATCCTTGACTCTTGCTTAAGCTATACAGCATATCAAATTGAGAGGTTTAAACTTTACGAGCTACCAAAAAATAAAAACAAGTATAATTTTGACTACGATCAGATGACTGAAGCCTTTTTGCCATCTTTGTCAGATATTAAAAAATATTTAAATTCAAAAAAGACATACAAGAAGCAATCACATAAGACGATACCTCTTAATAAGATAAAAACTGCAAATATAGATATGGGTTTGGCAATGAGTAATTCAGAAATTGATTATCTTGTAGGGATTTACAAAGTACTGAAGAGGAATCCGACGGATGTTGAATTAATGATGTTTTCACAAATCAATTCTGAGCACTGTAGGCATAAAATATTTAATTCAGAATTTTTTATTGAGGGAAAGAAAAAAAATAAAAATCTATTCGCCATGATCAAATCAACCTATAGAAATAACCATGATGTAATATCTGCATACAAAGACAATTCTTCCATAATAAAAGGCAAAACAATTAATGAGTTGATAATAACTAAAGACTTAAAATATAAAAATATTAAATCACCTGAAAATTATATTATCAAAGCAGAAACTCATAATCATCCAACTGCAATATCTCCCTATTCTGGGGCAGCAACAGGTTCCGGTGGTGAGATTAGAGATGAGGGCGCTACAGGAAGAGGCTCATTACCTAAAGTAGGATTTTGTGGATACACTCTATCAAATTTAAATATTCCTAAATATAAGAAAAAATGGGAGATGAATTCTTCTTCATATCCTTCAAGAATTAAAACATCATATGAAATAATAATTGATGCCCCTATAGGTGCTGCAAGATACAACAATGAGTTCGGAAGGCCGAACATTTTTGGCTTCTTCAGAACCTTTGAACAGAATACAAACAAACACTCATCATTAGTAAAACTTGGATATCATAAACCAATTATGATTGCTGGGGGAATCGGGTCAATTAACAATAAACATACAGCTAAAAATACTTTACGCAATGGTGATTTAATAGTAATTCTTGGTGGCCCGTCATTCAGAATTGGTATAGGTGGTGGAGCAGCCTCGTCAATGCAATCAGGATCAAGCTCTGAAGCTTTAGATTTTGCATCTGTACAACGAGACAATGCAGAAATTCAAAGACGATGTCAGGAAGTTATAAATGCTTGTACTTATCAAAAAGATAATCCTATAGTCAGTATTCATGATATTGGTGCAGGAGGGTTATGTAATGCAGTTCCGGAGATAGTCAATGACTTTGGAATGGGTGCGATCATTTCTCTTGATAATGTTACTAACGCAGAAGAGAGCATGTCTTCGTTAGAGATATGGTGTAATGAGTCCCAAGAGAGATACGTGATAATAATCAGAGAAAAGGATTTAGTTGAATTACAGAATATATGTACACGAGAAAATTGCCCCATGTATGTAATAGGTTCTGTAACCTCAAAAAAACAGCTAAAAGTAATGCACGGATCAGAAGTACCAATAGACATATCTATGAAATATTTACTAGGCAAACCGCCCATAGCTCCGATTAAGATTAGTAAATATATTTCGACTGGTACCTCTGATGATTTTGATTATCCATCGCTATCATTATGTATAAAAAATGTCCTTCAATTGCCTTCTGTTTCAGACAAAGGTTTTTTGGTAACTATAGGAGATAGATCAGTATCTGGTTTAGTAGCTCGCGATCAATTAATAGGTCCAAATCAAGTTCCTGTATCAAACTTTTCTATCACTAAAACCGATATCAACTCTTCTTCAGGACAAGCATTAACAATGGGTGAAAAACCAAATATCGCATCGATAAGCGCAACTAACTCGGTAGAGATGGCGTTCGGTGAGATTATCACAAATCTATCTTCTGTATACATTGGAGACATTAGTAAAATTAAGCTATCTGCAAATTGGATGGCTAATTCATCGGACAAAAAAGAACTTTTCAATTTATATCAAGGCGTTGAAAGACTATCTCAAATTTGTAGGAAAAGTAATATAGTTATTCCAGTTGGCAAAGACTCATTATCAATGTCAACAAAGTGGGGTAAAAATAATTCTAATGAAGTTAAGAGTCCACTAAGCTTAATACTTTCAGCATTTGTATCCATAGATGATGTTGATGAATATGTTACACCGTATACAAATAAAGAATCACAATTATTTTTGGTTGACCTGGGGAGAGGGAAAGACAGAATGGGTGGATCAGGACTTGACCAGACTCTATCTTACACTAACCATGAATCACCAAACATTAACAAGCTTGATGATTTATTGAGTTACTATAAACTTTCTCAAGAACTAGTAAGAAAAAATGTTTTGAATGCGTATCATGATAGATCAGACGGTGGTCTCATTACAACGTTAATAGAAATGGCTTTCGCATCAAACATGTCGCTAGATT
>CAJWRL010000057.1 GCA_913046125.1 uncultured Gammaproteobacteria bacterium | reverse complement strand
CCTAAAATATAAAAAAGTTATAGCAGTAAGTGGCACACATGGGAAAACTACAACAACTGCGATGATTGTTCATATTATGAAAAAAAATAAAATGAACCCAAGTTATTTAATTGGCGGATCACCAAAAGGTAATTTCAAATCAGTTGCTCTTACAAGTTCAAAATATTTTGTCATTGAAGCAGATGAATATGATACGGCATTTTTTGATAAAAGATCTAAATTTATCCATTACAATCCCTTTCTAGCTGTTATTAACAATATTGAATACGATCATGCTGATATCTTCAAAAATATAGATGAAATAATAAAATCTTTTAGTCATATGATTAGACTCATACCATCTAACGGTACGATAATTGTCAATAAAAATGATGGAAACATTAAAAAATTACTCCAAAAAGGATATTGGTCGAAGTTAATAACTGTAGATTCAAAAAAACCGTCAGGAGATTTTAATTTAATAAAGAAAAAACAATATATGCTTAAATACAACAATAAAAACTTTTTATTACCAGTGAATATCATAGGAAAGCATAACTACATAAATGCTATAACTGCAATTGCAGCATGCAGAGAACTTAAGGTTCCAATAAATACTCAAATTAAGGCTCTTTCAAGTTTTAAAGGCGTTAGTAAAAGAACAGATCTAGTTTGTGAAATTGATGGAATTAAAGTTTTCGATGATTTTGCTCATCATCCAACTGCCATTAAATCCTCGATTAACTCAATTAAGGACACATTCACAGGGCAAAGGCTTTTAACTATATTCGTACCTGGCTCAAATTCAATGAGACTTGGGGTACATAACGATCAACTTGTACCATCGCTGAAAAAATCAGATAGAGCGCTAGTTTTAACCAGATTCAAGCCATTAAAGAGATTAATGGGAAATAACATTAAAATAAATGTTATTGAAACTGAAGCTCAAATAAGAGAATATCTCGACAAGGAAAATAATTTCGACATTGTTCTTGTGCTTTCTAACAGGAATACTGAGAACATATTGCGATACATTAAAAATGGATAGAGAAAAGCTCAAAGAGAAGTTATCAAATGACGAGTTTGATATCACCCAGAATAAAGGTACAGAGGCCCCTTTCTCTGGCAAGTATCTGGATAATAAAGAAATAGGTCTCTATAGATGTGTATGCTGTAATTCCGAACTATTCTCCTCGAAACACAAATATGATTCTGGATCTGGATGGCCAAGTTTCTATGATGTTATTTCTCACGATAATCTCTCATTAATTAATGATACATCACATGGTATGATGAGGACTGAGGTAACTTGTGCTAACTGTGGTGCTCATCTGGGACATGTGTTCAATGATGGCCCTAAACCAACAAACTTAAGATATTGCATTAACTCACTATCTTTAAAATTTGAAAATGAAAACATATAAAGATATTCCAATTTTTCCTCTCAAGAGCATTATACTTCCTGGTGGTCAATTCCCACTTCGCATATTTGAAAGAAGGTATTTAGACATGACGAGAGACTGTCTGAAAAACAATAATGGTTTTATAATAGCTTTAACAAAAAGAGATTCTGATTACATCTCCTCTGTGTATGATTATGCTAGCTATGTAGAAATTGTTGATTGGTCTCAGCTTGATGGTGGTTTACTGGGCATCACAGTTGAAGGTAAACAAATAGTCAAGCTAAGTAATTGTAATCTTGACGAATGTAATTTACTGAAAGGTGACGCCGAAGAGGTAGAGTATGGAGTTGATTATTTGGTTCCGCAGAAATATCAAATTTTGTCAAAGTTTTATAAAAAAATTTATCCGGAAATTAAAGCCTACATCTTTCACATTAAACCTAAATACAATGATGCAAACTGGCTTGGATTTAGACTGATTGAGTGTCTGCCGATTGAATTAAATGACAAAGCTGATCTTATTTCAATGCAGGAACCCTTGGATAGACTTGAGAGGATTCTTCATATAGTAAAAAGAATTTATCCTGACGAATTAAGTATTTTAAACTAGTTTGTTGTCGCGCCAGTATCAGCTTGACTTACTAATCTTGCATATTTAGTAAGAACTCCATTTTCCGTCTTTGAACTCGGTTTATGGAATTCTCTCATTCTTTTTTCAATCTCTTTCTTCGAGATGAGGATATTAATTTCTCTCTTCTTAGCACATATTTCAATTGGATCATTATTTTTAACAACTTGTAAAGGTCCACCTATAGCAGCTTCTGGCGAAATGTGTCCGACTACAAATCCATGACTTCCTCCAGAAAATCTTCCATCGGTGATTAGAGCGACATCATTACCAAGGCCTTGTCCCATAATTGCTGATGTTGGTGAAAGCATTTCCCTCATTCCTGGCCCTCCAACGGGGCCCTCATTTTTAATCACAATGACAGATCCTTTTGTTATCTTACCCGCTAAGATAGCTTGCAGACACTTTTCTTCTGAATCAAAGACTCTAGCTTTGCCTTTGAAATATGTGCCCTCTTTACCCGAAATTTTTGCAATTGCACCATCAGGGGCAATATTACCTCTCAAAACGATTAAGTGCCCATCCTTTTTTATAGGATCGCTGATTGGCTTGATAATTTTCTGATTCAAAGGGTATGGTTTAATCTTATTTAAATTATTCTTGATAGTTTTTCCAGTAACAGTCATACAGTCGCCATGCATAAGTCCTTTACTTATAAGTACTTTCATCAATGGTGCTACGCCACCTATTTTAACTAGCTCAGCCATTGAATATTTTCCGCTGGGTTTCAAATCAGCTAGAACTGGTGTTTTTTTTCCTATTCTTTCAAAATCTCTCAATGATAGTTTTAATTTTGCTTCATTGGCAATAGCCAATAGGTGTAAGACTGCATTAGTTGATCCACCAAGTGCCATGACAACAGTAATTGCATTCTCAAGAGATTTTTTAGAGACAATATCTCTAGGCTTGAGGTCCTTTTTAACGCACTTCATTAGGGCCTTACTCGCCTCTTTTGTATCATCAAGTTTTGATTTTGAAATTGCTGTTTGAGCAGAACTATTAGTTAACGACAAACCCATAGCCTCTATCGCACATGCCATTGTGTTTGCAGTATACATGCCACCACAAGAGCCGGGGCCAGGAATTGCTTTTTTTTCAATATTGTAAAGCTCATTATCATCGATAATTCCATTAGCATTTTTTCCAACAGCTTCAAAAACAGATACGATATCTATATTTTTATTTTTGTAGCTACCTGGAAGAATTGTTCCGCCATATACAAAAACAGACGGCCTATTTAGTCTTAACATAGCCATGACACAAGCAGGCATGTTCTTGTCGCATCCACCGAAACTTATAAATCCATCTAAGCCTTCTCCAGCAACTACTGCCTCTATTGAGTCTGCAATAATTTCTCTAGAGACTAGTGAGTATCTCATGCCATCTGAACCCATTGAAATACCGTCAGATATAGTAATAGTATTAAAGTTGACTGCTTTACCACCATTTGAATCAACAGTTTTGGTGGCAACTTTTGCTAGATCATTAATATGCATATTGCAAGGAGTAACCATGCTCCATGTCGAGGCAATTCCTATTTGAGGTTTTTGAAAGTCCTTATCTTTGAATCCAACTGCCCTTAACATAGATCGACTTGGTGCTCGATCTCTTCCGTCCACTAATTTCGATGAATATTTTCTCATTTTATTATTGTACCAGTTTGCCAAATATTTGATATCTCCAGCCTTTCATAAACCTAGCCTTTTGATTTGATATAATAAACATTTCCATATCTCTTTTGTTGGCAATAATAGTTGGATCTATCTTGAACTCATCTGAAACATAACTAAGTACCTCATTACACTTTTGCTCGATATCCTTCTTAGGATATAAGTTTTTATTTTTTATTTTTCTTTTCGAACTCAATATTTTGTAAAGTGTATCCTTTTCTGAACTTATTAAGGTCTGTTTAATGTTTTCAATGATCTCTTGTGCTTTGTGCTCATTTGTTATCATAACTTTTATAAGTAAAGAGTCGCTCAGAATCCATCTTTTAGGAATATCATACTTAATTGATAATTTTTCTCTCCAAGATGCAAGTTTCTTCAACAAAGCAAGATCACTGGAATCAAAATATAGTGGATAATTTATTTTTTCCCATGCGTTGTCTGGTTCAATAATTATATTAGATTTTTCTAGCTCATTATTTTGTTCTTCCTGGAACCAAGAATATCTGTTAATTATTTTTAAATTCTTTTCTAGTTGATTTTTTATTTTGATTAAATATCTTACATCGTTTGCAGCGTACTCTTTCTTTTCTTCACTGAGTGGTCGTTTTAACCAATCAGTTCTCCATGAGCCTTCCTTGATGTCAACATCACAAATATTTTTTACCAAAGCTGAATATCCAATATTTGATTTCTCAGATAAAAAATTATATGCAATTTGTGTATCAAAAACATTTTTAGGAAATGATCCTAAATGTGAATACAGCGCTTCAAGATCTTGTTTAGCAGAATGGATGATTTTTATTATTTTTGGATCAGAGGTTATATTTGAAATGCCACTAATATCTTTTATTTTTTGTGGATCGATTAGATAAATCTCGCCATTTGCTAGAGAAATTTGAATTAATGCAAGTATTGGTCTATATGTAGACTCTCTTATAAATTCAGTGTCTAAACCAATTTCTTTACAATCTTCGATTTTTGATAGAAGATTATGCAGTTTTTTGTCAGAATCAATTAAGATATTTGTCATAATTATAAAAAATTTGATAATAACACAACTTCTGTAATGATACTGTAATGAAAAATAAATTTGTCCTTAAAAAATGTGAATTTATACAGTCTCCAAATTATGATGACAGGCCGAAAAATACTGTGATTGACACAATAATCATTCATTGCATAAGTCTGCCTGAGGGAAAGTATGATAACGATAATGTGAATTTATTATTCTTGAATAACTTAAACCGGACAGCTGATCCATCATTTGAATCACTTGAAAGCCTCAAGGTCTCATCTCATATACTAATAAAAAGAACAGGTGAAATAATTCAATATGTTCCGTTTGACAAGCGTGCATGGCATGCGGGTAAGTCAGAATATGCTGAGAGAGAAAATTTTAATGATTTCTCAATAGGCATAGAGCTTCATGGTTCAGTGTCAGATGAATTTACTGATAATCAGTATTCCTCGTTAAAAAATTTAATTGGTGAGCTCAAACAAATATTTCCATCGATTAAAGATAGTAATATACTTGGACATAGCGAAATAGCACCCAAAAGGAAAAGTGATCCTGGGCCAAATTTTAAATGGGAAAAAATAAGATAAGATGTCTACAATTGCTATAATTATAATTGCACTCATAA
>CAJWRL010000056.1 GCA_913046125.1 uncultured Gammaproteobacteria bacterium | reverse complement strand
GACCGCGAGGAGCAGTTGCAGGATCATCTTCACTAGCAAGTTCTAGGTGATGGTTATATACGTGTGCATAACAGAAATGCGCAGAACCTGAAAGTGCCATCATTAGACGTGAAATCACAAAACCAAAACCTTTGGTATGAGATAGCTCATGTCCATAAATAATACCGATACCAATAAAGATACCAGATGATAATGTAGCACCAATTAGGTTAATGCCTGTTATTCCTTCGTGCATTACAAGAATGCCAGGAATAAGTTCCATAATTACCGCACCTTCAGCTCCACCTAGTGCCATGAATGTATAAAGTCTCCATGCCATTACTAGTTGGAAAAGTACGAATACAGGTAGCATGAAATACATAGTTAAGTTCTGGAATGTTGGCCATCCAAGAGTTTCACCGTTTTCATCGTACCCTACACCTGTTGTTTCAAATTTTGTAGCGATGTCTACAAGTAGACCTACAAAAAGAAGTACAACGCCTAACCAAGCCATAATACCGCCTAGTAAGACACCAGCACCAGCAACTATAATTAGAATTGGTGCAAGTAGGTAACGAACGTTTAATAGTATGTTTCCGATCATCTTTACCTCCAGATTAATCGAATTTGTTTTCTCAGCATCCCTTGGCATCATGCCATTATCCGCTGAGTTCCCTAGGGAATATTTTCCCAATGAGTAAATATTAGTACCTGTGAGCGTGACTGTCAAAGTAATATTAACAATATATTAAAGATAAGAATATCAGTGAATTCTAATATAGAAAGCCCTAAATCCTTAAGAAAAATAGAGTTATTCAGAAAAAAATATCTGATAATATACTTCTGTGTTAATTATCTCAAAACGACTTAAAACAGCATTCAAATTATTCCTAATCTTGTGTCTTTCAAGCCCGCTCAACTCGTTGCCTGATATATCAAAAGCATTTCCTGATATGACGGATGTTTTTTCCGATATTGACTTTTATAATGAATCAAAAGAGCTTGAAAAGTTCGTTGGTTACGAAAACAAAGTGTTGCTAGTATTTTTTGGTTACACACATTGCCCTGATGTTTGCCCTACCACAGTTTTAGATATGGCGAGAGTGCTGAATGCATTGGGTGATGACTCAAATGAGGTCTTACCAATTTTCATAAGCGTTGATCATAAAAGAGATGATTATACAAAAGTAAGAAATTACGTAGATTTTTTTGATACAAGAATTGCTGCTCTCACCTCAGATAAAAAGAATATCGATAAGTTAACGAGGTTCTTCAAAACAAAGTATGAACTTGTAAACCCAGCTAAACCTGGTTTTCTTGTGGAGCATAGTTCTAATATATACATCTTAGACAAGAATCTTCAGGTAAAAAAAATCATACCAAACGGTATCCCAAGCGATGAAATTACAGTCATGTTGAGGAAATACCTCTAGACTTAATCGTACTTGATATACTTAAACCTCGGATCTTCAGGTGTTCCCTCTAGTGTATTATCCTCATTAGAAGGTTGCCATTGAACGACTGACTCAATTTTTTCTGCTAAAAGAAAATCCTTATCAGTTATTCCTTTTGCCGCATGATTTTGTAGTTTTACAATAACGAAACCATAAGATGCAGCTAAATCAGGATGGTGCCATGCAACTTCTGCTAGATGACCTACAGTATTAATCACCATTAACGTCCCCTTCCAGCCGCTTGTTTTATATTTTCTCCTTATCCATCCATTCTCATAAAACCAGTGTGGTAATTTTTCGGATAAATAATTTTTAATTTCATCTTCTGAATATACTCTCTCTTCACTCATAATTAACTCCTTGAAAGTAATAATTTTTGTCAGGTTGATTCAATATATAATAAACATATAATTGTGTATAGTTATCAGGGAATGAATATCAAATATGAAGACAAAGCTTAAAGAAAAAATTACTCTGAGGCCCCGTGGCCGCAAAGTAGATTTTGAAGTATTGAAGTCGCTAGAAAAGCTTCTTGATGTCTCCTCATACAGAAGGGATCACCTAATTGAGTATCTGCATAAAATTCAGGACTCAAATGGTGCTATTACGAAAGATTATATGACTGCTCTATCTAGTCTAATGGGTATATCACAAACTGAGGTATATGAGGTCGCAACTTTTTATCATCATTTCGACGTTGTTGACAGTGAAAAAGATAAACCTCCGGCTTTGACAGTTAGAGTTTGTGACTCAGTATCTTGTGAAATGAATGGCGCAAAAGAATTAGCGAAAATGTTGGATGATTACTACAAAGGCACAGTCAGGATACAAAAAGTACCTTGTATCGGCAGATGTCAATCTGCACCAGCTGCGGTAGTAAAAATGAACCCTATAGACAATGCAACTTTTGAAAAAGTCAAAAAAAATGTTGATGCCAAAGCTTTTTATCCTGAGCTGCCAAAATATGTAGATCTAAGTGAGTATATAAAACACGATGGATACAAGGTCTACGAGTCTATTTGTAACGGTGAAATATCAGCGGAAGATGCAGTTTCGATTCTTGAGGATTCTGAATTAAAAGGCCTGGGTGGAGCAGGATTTCCTGCTGGGCGTAAGTGGAGGATTCTCAGAGATCAACAAGCGCCTAGACTTCTTGCAATCAATATCGACGAGGGTGAGCCTGGTACATTTAAAGATAGACATTATCTTGAATCTGACCCGCATAGATTTTTTGAAGGAATGTTAATTGCATCGAAAGTAGTTGGCATTGATAAAATTTATATCTATCTAAGAGATGAGTATCCTGCTGTCAAAATTATCATGGAACAAGAAATCGAAAAAATTAAGAAACACTTTGATGACATTCCAGATATTGAAATGAGGCGTGGTGCAGGCGCATATATTTGTGGTGAAGAGTCTGCAATGATTGAATCTATTGAAGGTAAACGAGGAATGCCAAGATTGCGCCCTCCTTTTGTCGCACAAGTAGGTTTATTTGGGCGTCCTACACTCGAGCATAACATGGAGACGCTTCACTGGATCAGAGACATACTTGATAAAGGTTCTAAGTGGTTTGCTGACAAGGGTGTTAACGGAAGAAAAGGGCTAAGGTCTTTTTCTGTCAGCGGGCGGGTAAAAAATCCTGGTGTACATCTAGCTCCAGCAGGAACTACAGTCCAAGCACTCATTGATGACTATGCTGGAGGCATGTTGGATGGTCATGAATTTTATGGTTACTTTCCAGGTGGAGCATCCGGGGGAATTTTGCCAGCATCCATGAATAACATACCTCTTGATTTTGGGACACTGGAAGAATATGGATGCTTTATAGGTTCAGCTGCTGTTGTCATACTGTCAGACAAAGATAAAGCAAGGGACGCTGCTAGAACAACAATAGATTTTTTCAAACACGAATCATGTGGGAAATGCACACCATGTAGAGCTGGGACGTCTAAAGCTTCGGAATTAATGAAAGAGGCTTATTGGGATACGGATCTGCTCAATGACTTAAGTCAAACCATGGCTGATGCATCAATATGCGGCTTGGGTCAAGCTGCATCTAATCCACTAAAATCTGTGCTAAAATATTTTCCGAATGAGGTGAAAGATGGCGGCAAAACCTGAAGATCTAAATTTAGATTACAACTGCTCTATTAAGATCAATGGCAGTGAATATCGAGCTAATACAGATGAGACTATCTTAGACGTCTCTAACAGAAATGGTATTGAAATCCCTCATTTATGTTTCAAAGAGGGTATGAGACCTGATGGAAACTGCAGAGTATGTGTCGTTGAAATAGAGGGCGAGAGAGCACTGCAACCTTCATGTATTAGAAAAGTAACAGACGGTATGATCATTAATACTGAAAATAGCAGAGTGATTCACTCACAAAAAGTTGTAATTGAGCTCCTTCAATCAGATGTATCTTCAGAGCAATACGATCCAAACTCAGAACTGACACATTGGGCAGACAAACTTCAAGTTGAGACAGTAAGATTTCCATCTAAAGTTCAAAATAAACATGACTTTTCCCATCCAGCTATTGCTGTAAATCTTGATGCATGCATTCAATGTACAAGATGTGTCCGAGCTTGTAGAGAAGAACAAGTAAATGATGTTATTGGATATGCAAAGCGAGGTATTTCATCTGAAATAATATTCGATTTAGACGATCCGATGGGAACAAGTACATGTGTAGGTTGCGGAGAGTGTGTCCAAGCCTGTCCAACAGGTGCGTTGATGCCATCAAAAGAAGTTGGTCAAGTGGTGCCTGATAAAAAAGTTGACAGTGTATGCCCTTATTGTGGTGTTGGATGTTTACTGACCTACAACATCAAAGACGATAAAATACTCTTTGCGGAAGGAAGAGACGGACCTGCAAATATGAGTAGGTTGTGCGTTAAGGGTCGATATGGATTCAATTATGTAAATAGTGATCAACGTCTAACAGTTCCACTTGCCAGAAAGAAAGGAGTTTCTAAAGATATTAACCCTGAGGAGTTTGACCTTAATAAAATAGAGAATTATTTTGAACCAATATCGTGGGATGAGGCAATAAAAAGAACAACAGAAAAATTCAAGTCACTTGTTATGGATGACTCCGGATCTACTGCAGGGTTTGGTTGTGCAAAAGGATCGAATGAAGAAGCTTACTTATTTCAAAAATTAGTTAGAACTGGTTTTAGAAATAATAATGTTGACCATTGCACTAGACTTTGTCATGCATCCTCTGTTGTTGCATTATTAGAGATGATTGGTTCAGGTGCTGTGTCAAACCAGGTGGCTGATGTAGCAGAAGCCGAGACGATTATTGTTATTGGTGCTAACCCAACGGTTAATCATCCAGTAGCTGCTACTTTCATAAAGAATGCTGCAAAAGCTGGCAAAAATTTAATAGTTCTTGATCCAAGAAAAAATGACTTAGCAAGACATGCAACACATTACCTTCAATTCAAACCCGATACAGATGTTGCTTTACTTAATGCGATTATGAAATCTATTATAGATCAGAACTTGATAGATGAAAAATTCATAAATGAGAGAACAACAGACTTTGATGACTTAAAATCACATCTTGATGATTTTACGCCCGAAAAAATGTCATCTATATGTGGTATCGATGCTGATGTTATAAGTGAAGTCGCGAGGATATATGCATCGTCTTCAGCATCAATAATATTCTGGGGCATGGGCGTGTCTCAGCACATTCATGGTACAGATAATGCTAGAGCATTAATATCTCTAGCCCTTATGACAGGGCAAGTAGGAAGACCTGGTACAGGTTTGCACCCTCTCAGAGGTCAAAATAATGTACAAGGTGCCTCTGATTCGGGTCTTATCCCTATGGTCTATCCAGATTATCAAAGAGTAGACAACCCAGATGTAAATAAATTTTTTGAAAAGTTTTGGGAAACAAAACTGGATAAAAATCCTGGTCTTACTGTAGTAGAAATCATGGAAGAAATCACCAAAGGTG
>CAJWRL010000055.1 GCA_913046125.1 uncultured Gammaproteobacteria bacterium | reverse complement strand
CTAAATATGATTCAATTTTAGACTTTTCTAATTCTATCTCTTTTTCAAGTTCTATCTTATCCGATAAAAATTTATTAAAATTAGACTGCCAGTTTTGCAATGAGAAAGAAGATTCTTTAATTTTTTGATTTATCTGGTTGATTTTATCAGAAAGCTGATCTTTATCTTTATGGTAATTTTCAATAGAATTTTTACTCTGTAATTGTTTATCCTGTATTGACTTGATCTCATCTTTGGTATGTTCTATCTCATCATTAATATCTTTAATATTATCTTTTTTGCTCGTTTCAATTTGTTCTGTGTATTCAATATCTTTCTCAGCTCTGGCAATTTCTGCTGCTATTTGAAAAGACTCTGATTGAACTTTATTATAGATTGATTGCTCATCATCTCTTTTTGATTTTAGGACATTGATCTTAGTATCAAAACCTGTCACTTCAGAGTCATATTTGTCTTTTTGTAGTAAAAGCTCTTTTTCTTTCTTCTTTATTTCATCTAGAGAATTATCATAGTTGATTATCCTCTTAGAAATTATTTTTATCCTATAGCTCTCCTCATCATTCTTAAGTGTTTGATATAACTCTGCATCACTAGCCTGTTTCTGAAGTTTAGTCAATGAAGAGGTAATTTCTTTCATGATATCTTTTAGTCTACTTAAGTTATCTGAGGTATGCTTAAGTCTCAACTCCGTCTCTCTTCTTTTTTCCTTGTATTTGCTTATGCCAGCAGCCTCCTCTAAATAAGTTCTTAGTTCATCAGGTTTAGAATCTATAATTTTTGATATCATACCTTGTTCAATTATTGCGTAACTTCTTGGGCCAAGGCCGGTACCCAAAAATACTTCTCTAATATCTTTCCTCCTACATCTAGTATTATTTAGGTAATAACTTGAGCTACCATCTCGATTAGCTTCTCTTCTAATCAGAATCTCATTGAATTTGGCAAACTTTGACTCCAATTTATTGAGTGAATTGTCAAATATTAACTCTATGCTGGCATGGCTGACTTCTGATCTGGAAGAAGAGCCAGAGAAAATAACATCGTCCATAGTATCGCCTCTAAGATTTCTTGCAGATGATTCGCCCATTACCCACCTTATGGCATCTATGATATTAGACTTACCGCATCCATTAGGGCCTACAATGCCGGTAAGATTGCTTGGAAAATTTAATGAGGTAGAGTCTACAAATGTTTTAAAGCCTGATAATTTGATTCTAGATAATCTCATCGAATAATTTTAAATTATAATATGATAATTTATATTATACTATAAAGATGATTCTTTATTAATATGAAAGACATTTTAGAAACATTTGATAACCCCCAAAAGAAAAACGACTATTTAATAAAGATGGATATACCAGAGTTTACGTGCATCTGCCCGCTTACTTCTCAACCTGATTTCGCTGAATTCTACCTTGAGTATGTCCCGGATAAGCTATGTGTGGAATTAAAATCACTAAAGTTATATATGGGATCTTACAGAGATATAGGTGCTTTTCATGAAGATGTGACTAATCAAATATTCAATGACCTTAATGCTATAACTAAACCAAGATATATGAAACTTGATGCACATTGGAAGGTAAGAGGTGGTATAACAACACGTATAGAAGTAAAGAGATCGAAATCAGGATGGAAAAATAATAATAATCTTTAGAAAACTATTATTACTGCTTTTGTTAGCCTTTGGTAATGTTAATGCCGATCAGAGGTTACACTCAGGTGATGTCGTACTAGTTCCTCTTCAAAATTCTGAAATAAATACCGAATTTTTCTACAAAAATAATCTAATAACTACAATAAACAAGAATAATAAACATTACCTTCTATTCGGAATACCTTATTATTCCTCCGTTGGTACTAATAGTTTTGTGTTCACTACTCAGAATTATGAAAAAGTTATTAAATTAAATATAGAGCCAAAGAAATTTGGTTCACAAAATATTAAAATAAATAAATACAAAAAAAAATCGCAAGAGCTGTTAGAAAGAATTTACTCAGAGAAAAGGGAAATTATCAGAGCAAAAAAAATAAAATATAAACACTATCCGGATATTAACTTTATGATTCCAGTTGAAGGCATAGTTACTGGTGTATACGGTACACAAAGATATTATAATGGCAAGAAAGGTAATTATCATAATGGTCACGATATAGCTGCAGATACAGGAACAACAATATATTCACCATCTCCAGGAAAAGTCATACTGACTGGTGATTATTATTATAATGGTAAATTTGTAATGATTAATCATGGCAACAATCTAATAAGTATATTTTTACATATGGATGATATTCATGTATCTGAAGGAAGAAATGTAGATAAAGGAGAGCCTATAGGAACTGTTGGTAATACAGGATTGTCTACAGGCCCGCACTTACATTGGTCCGTTTTGCTCAATAATACATATGTAGATCCACTGGGACTTGTAAAGAACAACAAGGTCAAACTTGATAATTGACGAATATAATAAGATAATACTTAATACATAACAAAGGAGGGGTAATATGCCACAATATGTAATAGAAAGAGAGATAGCAGGCGCTGGAGATTTAACAGGAGAAGATCTTAAAGGCATATCTCAAAAATCATGCGGTATCCTAAAAGATATGGGTACTGGAATTGAATGGGTACAGAGCTATGTAACCGGAGATAAAGTCTACTGTGTTTATAATGCTGACAATGAGCAATTGATCAAAGATCACGCTAGCACAGGAGGATTCCCTGCTAACAGCATTTCAGAAGTAAAAAATATTATTAGTCCTAAGACAGCTGAATAATATTAATTAAATGTCAAGAACCCATTTTATATGGGTTCTTTTCCTTCTTAAAAACTAACTTAATTGGAACGCCTGACAAACCTAGTTGATCTGAAAAATAGTTAACTAAGTACTTCCTATATGAATCTGGTATCTTATCTGTCTGATTACCATGAATAGATATTGATAAATCAGAACTTTTATTTTGTTTAGCAAATTTCAATTTTATCAGTCTATTACTACTATTCTTGATTGGATGTTTATTGCATGCATCATTGAGTATTTTAGTTAGCCTTGATGGTCGATATTCTCTGTAAAGATTAGTTACTAGAGATCTAATTGTAAATAAAAGTTTTCGTATATTTCTATTATGCAATGCAGAAATATAGATAATTTTTGTCCCAAAAAGAATATTAGAGAAATAATCTATTTTACTTTTAAGGATTTTTAAGTCGTTTTTATTTACTAAATCAATTTTGTTTATGACTAAAATAAATGGTTTATTGTTATCTTTAAGAATATTAAAAATTGTTTTATCTTGCTTTGATACGAGCTCTTCAGCTGATATTACAAGTATACATATGTTAGATTCGCTAATACATTTCAGGGACATGTTAATCGAGTATTTATTCACTATTTCTTTTGTAGATGCTTTCTTCATAATGCCTGCCGTATCGTAAATAAGAAAATTTTGTCCTTTGAATGTAAAGGGGATCTCTAATGAATCTATTGTCGTACCTGGTTTATCAGATGTAATTGATCGACTCTCATTCAAAATACTATTGATAAGTGTAGATTTACCTACATTGGGTTTTCCTATAAAAGCAAGTCTAGTTAGTTTCATTTCCTTATGTATTGACCAACTACAAATTTTAAATAATCTTTCTACTAATTTCTCAAGACCTTGATTAGTTTTTGCCGAGACCTCATATAACTCATCTAAGCCAAGTTCTGAGAATTCAAATTTCTTCAGTAGCGATTTTTGTTTATCACACTTATTTATAACTAAGATAATTCTTTTATTAAACTTCCTTAAAATAGAACAGATTTCTAAATCACCTGAGGTAATACCGTCATCAATAGATGTAACTAATAAGATAACGGATGATTTGTTAATTGCTTCTATTGTTTTATCATAAGCAAGCTTTGAAAAATGCTCATCTGATGAGGAAATACCAGCGGTATCAAAAATATTAAGATACTTATCTTCAAATAAGACCTTTCCTTCATTAACGTCTCTAGTAACCCCATGCTTATTTAAAACTATAGAATTTTTATATTGAACTAGTTTATTGAATAGAAGAGATTTACCGACATTTGTTCTACCCACAAGGCAAATTGAATCTGACATTTTAATTATAAATTGACGCGTAGATGGATTGTTTCTCCATCACTGGTTTGAAAGTATATATTATTTTTTTCGACAATAAACTCTGTTTTTGGATGAATATTGTATCCGTATTCCTTTTCGTAAACTCTCTCTCCGCTTTCAATATCGTAACCAAATAACGTCCCGTCTGTTGAAAATATCATAACAATTCTATCTATGATGAATGGCTCGGTAATATCTTTATTAAGCTCATTTTTCCAAATTGTAAATCCAGAGGCTTTATCCAGCGAAACTAGAACGTTACTAGTGGTAGATCCTAATATTGAGCTGCCGTGAATTGATATATTGTTCACGAATGATAGAGGGCTAGACCAAACTATGTCACCAGAGTTAAGATCGAGTGAAGTAATGTCACCTTGGAAATGACCATAAAAAAGCCTATTATTGCTCACTAAAATGTTCATTTCAGCATCTCTTTGAGATTCTAAATCGTTTCTACCTGATCTTGAAGATATTATGGTGAGCCATTTAAGTGTACCATTTGTTTGATCGTATGCGGACAGAGATCCGTTATCTCTAGCTATGTAAACAGTATTATTTTGAACTAATGGCATTGATGCTCCCTTAGTTCTCAGAGGAATATTTTGGCTTTGACTTTTCCATATCACATCTTGTGATGAAGGGTCTATTAAATAAAGGTCATCATTATCAAGTTTAAGAAGGAATAAGTTATTTATAGATAAAATTGGAGAGGCGAGTTCAGAGAGTAACTCTATCTCAAGGTCAGGACTGCTTTTCGAAAAAGTAGTAAGATTTTTCATACTACTTATAAGTGGGTAGTGGCTATTTAGAGATAAAGTTTCAGTATCAAAACATATCAATTTTGCATCCGTTGTACCAAAGCAAATTTTATCACTAAGTACACTTATTCCCGAACTGACATCATAATTTGTTGCGATCTGCCAAACTATATCACCACTAGCAGAAGAAACTGCAGACACAAGACCATATGAGTCAACTGAGTATATAAGATTATTCTTTTTATATATTCTTAAATATCCTGTATTACCATGTAGTCCCTTATTAGTTGATGTTGACCATATTTCCTCAGGTGAAATATTATAATTTTTTTTGGTAGTTGCCGACTCAACAGTTGAATTAGCCTGTAATGGTGAGTTCTTATGAATACCTTTGTCAAGATGCCAAGTTAAAAAGTTGGAGCATGAGCTTAATATCAAACAGAGCACAATAATATTTAGCTTATATTTTGTCATTTGATAAAGTTTATTTTAGAGAGTATATTTTTTTTCTCATTAGGAGTTATCGTATACGCTAAAACCTTATTATAGTATCTAAGTGCTTCATTATCATTATTTTGTAAATAATATAAATCACCTTTGAGTTCAATATGCTGATAATTATCTGGATCGTCACCAAGTAAAGTATGAGCTTGTTCATATTTCATTTCTTCTATTAGAATTTTTGCTTTTCTATACTTTGCTATATTTACAATTTCACTGTCATCTGAGTGAGAGATAATATGATCCAAAAATAGATAAGATTGGTCTAATTGATTTTCAAGATACA